>CALJNV010000129.1 GCA_937981455.1 uncultured Bacteroidales bacterium
GAACCACTTTTGAATTAATTATGCAGAAGTCTGCATAATTGCAAAGTTGTTAATTTTGATTTTAGTTAAATCCTTATATTATGAATTGGCTTATTTTCTGGCTGATTTTATACGTAGTGTTGGTCTTGATTTTTACCCTACGTCATGTTCGTCATTCCGATTTAGCCACTTATTTGGTAAATAATCGACGCACAAGCACAACTCTACTGGTTTTTACAACGCTAGCAACTTTTGTGGGCGGTGGTACTTCCATAGGTCTTATAGCCATGGGCTATGAATCTGGATTTGCTGCCCTGGGTATTGGCGTGGCATATATCATTGGATTTTTTATTGTGGGGCGCTTTGCTGCCCAAATCAGACAAATAGGGGAAAAGCGCGAGATATACAGTTTTCCACAGTTTCTTAATAAAACCTTTGCAAATACGGGATCTCACACTTTTCGGCGGCTTTTTTCCGGTTTGGTTACCGGGGTGAATATCTTCATCTTCTTTTTTCTTTTAGCCGCCCAATTTGTGGCTATGGCCTCGGTTCTTAAACATGTATTGGGCATCGAATATTTGCCCGCTGCAATTATCTCTTGCATTGTCGTAATTTTTTATACCGCATTTGCTGGACTCTCTGGGGTTATATATACCGATATGTTGCAATTTTTCTTCATCATTATCATGATAATTTTCATTTTTATCCCAGGCATAAATACCGAAACAGAAGGATTGTCGATGTTGAGGCTATTGCCTGAAGATATGCTTTATGGGACAAAGTATGGTTGGCTATTTTTGGTGGGCTTACCTTTATTTATTGCACCTTCTGTTTTGGTAAGAATGGATATATGGCAGCGAATTTTATCTGCACGAAGCGAGAAATCGGCTGTATTAATGAATTATTGGTCAGCAGGAGGCATGCTTCCTTTTTATGTTATTTTTCCCCTTGTGGGAATGGCAATGCGTTTGAAATTGGGTGCTGATCAGGTTCCTGAAGATATGGTTTATTTTTTTCTGCAACGCAATGTTGGGGCTTTTGCGATGGGTTTTGCTATTGTAGGCCTATTAGCAGCTCTCATGTCATCGGCAGATAGTTTTCTTAATGTGGCTTCTATTTCAGCGGTGCGCGATTTTGCAGGATGGAGATATAAAGATGCTACTCGTCAATGGGCCGCCATTAAACAAATAAAGTTAATCCGCATGGTCAGCATTGTTCTGGGCATTCTTGCTTTATTGCTGGCTCTCGTTCTTCCCGGTATTGTAAACTTAATGGTGGTTGGCATTGGTACCATAGCTGTCTTTGTTCCAGCCACCCTCCTGGCGTTACTACACAAACACCCTGCTTCATACCGAAAAGCCGCATGGGTAAGTATTTTAATTGGCTTTCTTGTCAATTTTTTGCTTTTTGTTTTAGGTATTGTAAATCCTAAAATTATTGAACCCAAGGTTTCGTTTGTGCCTGCGATGTTGTTGGCTTTTATTAGTTTAGGCTTGGGTATGTTTTTTAGAAAAACAAGGGATATTCGCTAATGCATGATTTGTTTTTGTAATTTTAAACTTTCAATACTGTGGTCATGAAACGAAGTCTTAACCGACGTTTGTTATTTTATATACTTACCACTCTTTTCATCACTTCAGGGGTAACAATAGCTTTTATTGGTTCTGAAAGTAAAAAAGCTTCCCTTAAGCATACCAGATCTGCAGCTATGGCCATGGCAGGGCAGTATGGTAATTACACGCGGGCTGAGCTTGAAGAATACCTCGATGTCTCTCGAACTCTTGCTCAGACTTTTAAACGTTTTGAAAGTATCCCCGAAGCCTCACGCCGGCAGGTTTATATGGATATTTTGAAGCAGGTATTGAGGGACAATGAAGAATTTCTCTCTATATGGACTATCTGGGAACCCCATACTATCGATAGGTTGGATGCAAGGTACATTATGGCACCGGGTTCTACCCGTATCGGAAATTTTTCACCCACCTTTTACCGACAGGGAAACACCATTAAACTCGAGGAATCTTCACCCGATGCCGTTCTTTTTGAAGGAGAATATTTTACTCTTCCTAAGGCCAGGCTTCGAGAAACTGTGCTCAATCCCTACAAATATTCTTTTTCAGGCGATCCCAAGGATGCAATTTTACAAACCAGTCTTATAACCCCTATCATCCACAACGGCAAATTTTTGGGGGTAGTAGGTGTGGATGCTTCATTAGAACAGCTTCAAAAAAAATTCAGAGGCATCCACCCTATGGGTGATGGTATGGTTTTCTTGATCAGTAATAATGGTGTTTTTGTGGCCCATCCTAGCAAACGCTTTGTTGGTCAGCCTATTGATTCTGTATTTGGGGCATGGGTATCCGACTACTCATTAGATCAAAAAATAGCTACAGGAGAGCCTTTTCAGGGTTCTTATTATTGCCCCATCAATCAAAAGGAATACGAACTTTCGATCACTCCATTGGAAATCGGACACACCGAAACCCCTTGGGCAATTGGTGTTGCAATACCCAAGGCCACAGTGCTAAGAGATGCTCGTGCGATTTTCTGGAAAACTATAGGGGCTGGTGTTCTTAGTTTAATTTTTATGAGTTGGGTTGTAGTGTTAATAAGCCGTAGGATTACAGAGCCACTTAAGCAAACCACCCGGCTTCTTGAAGAACTTTCACGGGGTGCCCTTCCTGATTTGGAACATATTGTGCTGAAAACTAAAGATGAACTGGGTCAGATGAGTAAGGCCCTACAACGCTTGGGTCGAGCACTTAAATCGAATACTAATTTTGCACGGGCTATAGGCGAAGGAAACCTCGATGTGTCCTATACCCCACTGAGCAAAGAAGATTTACTGGGAAATGCCCTCATTCAAATGCGCAACAACCTAAAGAGATTATCTGAGGTAAATGCCGCCAATAGTTGGCTGCAAACCTCCATAGTGGAAACGGGGAATGTATTAAGAGGTGAAAAAAGCGCTGAAGACCTTGCAAGAGATTTGCTTTCTAAATTGGCACAAATACTTCATTTTCAAGCGGGTGCATTGTACCTCATGCACGAGGAGGTACTCAAACTCACGGGTACTTATGCATTTAGTCATCGTAAATCTCCAATTACAGAATTTAAATTGGGCGAAGGACTGGTAGGTCAGGCAGCCCTGGAGAAAAAGGTTATTATTTTCGACAACGTTCCCTCGAACTATATCTACATTCAAAGTGGACTGGCCGAAGGAGAAGCCCCTCAGGTGATTTTGCAACCCTTTCTATTTCAAGGTAATGTAATAGGAGTACTAGAATTGGCTGCCACTCATCCTTGGAATGATCTGCAATGTACATTTCTTGATCAGGTAGAAGAAAGTATCGCAATTGCTTTCCATTCAATTAAAACCCGTCAGGAAATGAAACGCTTGCTTGTGGCCACTCAAGAGATGGCCGAAGAGCTAAGGGTACAACAAGAAGAGCTTCGCGAAGCCAATGAAGAATTGGAACAACAGGCCCGGGCACTTAAAGAGTCGGAAGCTAGCCTTCAGGCCCAACAAGAGGAATTAAGAGTTACCAATGAGGAACTAGAAGAAAAAACTCGCATTCTGGAGCAACAGAAAGCTGCTATTGTATTGAAAAATCAGGAACTTGAAAATGCGAAAGCCGAAATTGAACGCAAAGCCCTTGAAG
>CALJNV010000130.1 GCA_937981455.1 uncultured Bacteroidales bacterium
TCTAAAAAATTTAGATGAAATTGAAGCGTTCTCAAAAAAAATATATAGTGGTTTGGAGAGAATCAAATGGAGTGAGCCTTTTGAATTTTCTAAACAATTAACTGAAGGAAGTTATAACACATTACTTGCTCGCGCCATACCTTTAGTAAATCCAGCAGATATTGAACCTGCGCCTCATGCACCCAATCCCATTCAAATTATATGCTGCGATGATAACAAAATTATTGATAAATTAAATGAAATGCGAGATCAAAATTACGCTAACAACATTGAAAATTTAAATAACTTAATTCCCATCCTCAACGAAAATATTAGTAATAGTTTGTTTTGTTTAGAAATAATAGAAATATTTGTAGAGTAATAATTTTTTATTAAAATAAATTCTTAACAACCTTAAGATTAATTGGATTTCATAAAAAATTCGAAGAAAGTTTTAATTATGCAATGATTCTTATTTTTATTTTGTTACTTTTGTAAAATGAGCAATCGAAGAGCCAGATATCAGGGTCTAACAGATGCAGAGGTAATTCAAAACAGATATAAATACGGTTCTAACCTGATTACCCCTTTACCTAAGGAACCCATCTGGAGACTTTATACAGAAAAATTTAAGGATCCTCTAATACGTATTCTTATTATAGCTGCCGTTTTAAGCTTCATTATCAGCTTGTTTGAAAAAGACTTTTATGAAACGGCAGGTATTCTACTGGCTATCATACTTGCAACGACCATAGGTTTCTGGTTTGAATATGATGCTCGCAGAAAATTCGACATTTTAAATCTTGTAAATGACGAGATTCCCTGCAAGGTCATTCGCAATCATGCCATTACAGAAGTTCCCCGCAAAGACCTGGTGGTAGGCGACATAATTATTTTGAATACAGGCGAAGAAGTCCCGGCCGATGCCATTCTGCTGGAATCCGTAAGTCTTCGTATAGATGAATCAAGTTTGACGGGTGAACCGGTAACTTATAAAACCGCAAATCCAGAGACAGCGACTCAGGAAACCACCTACCCTCCGAATGAAATACTGCGAGGAAGTAAAGTTGTTGATGGCCATTGCACGGCACGTATTGTGCGCGTAGGAGATCAAACAGAGTATGGAAAAGTTGCGAGGGAGGCTTCACAACAACCTCAAGAGGATATACCGCTCAATCAGCAACTTGAACGATTAGCGAGGCTTATTGGTGTAGGGGGCTTTATTTTTGCATTGCTCACTTTCTTCGTTTTATTTTTCAAAGGCCTGGTAGAAGGACATTACACATCCAAACAATGGATCAGCTCTATTATTACGATGCTCCCAGTGTGCATAGCCATTTCAAAAGTATGGGCACCCTTCTTAAGTGATGGCTTTCAACTGGTGGGTAAAAAGTCAAGGTTTGCCCAATGGATTGAGGAGCGCTCGTGGGCTACCTTAGTAATGGCTGGTGCAGGCTTTTTTATCCTATCTATGATGTTAGGCACCCTCCTAGGAATAGAGGTTTTTGATAAGGAAAACTGGATTACTCTGAAAGAGGCTGAAAACATACTGCATAACTTCATGGTTGCCGTCACCATAATAGTGGTGGCAGTGCCTGAGGGACTACCCATGAGCGTGACCTTGAGCTTGGCGCTCAATATGCGACGAATGCTCAAGCACAACAGCCTGGTACGTAAAATGCATGCGATTGAAACAATGGGTGCCCTGAATGTCATTTGTACCGATAAGACGGGCACCCTCACAATGAATCGCATGGAAGTCAGTGAAGTGTTTTCACTGGCTAACGAAAATAGCCGTTACTTCGAATTGTTGACAATCAACATGGCAGTAAACTCAACTGCACACCTCGACCTTCGCAATCAACAAGAGCCAAAACCTTTGGGGAATCCGACGGAATCGGCACTATTAATATGGCTTTGGAATCGAGGTATCGATTATCGAAACAATCGTTTAGATCATCAAGAAATTGAACAGCTCACTTTTTCACCTGAAAGAAAATATATGGCCACGTTGTCAGAGAACAGAGATACAAGTGAGCGACTGTTATTTGTAAAGGGAGCACCCGAGATTATAATGAAAATGTGCCAGAAAGCAATCACGGACACCATTGAGACTCATATAAGCAAGATTCAGGCCATTTACGAAGAGGCATTCGAAAAATACCAATCCAGAGCTTTGCGAATGCTTGGATTTGCCTATGCACCAATCCCTGCTGGAGTTGAGCCCTTGAAGGATGGAAAATTGGATGCAAACCTGACACAATTAATTTTTCTGGGAGTATGCGCCATAAGTGACCCTATTCGACCTGATGTAAAAGAATCTGTAAAAACCTGTCTCGATGCAGGGATCGAGGTGAAAGTGATAACAGGGGATACACGTGGAACAGCCAGAGAAATCGGCCGACAGATAGGCCTGATTGACAACCATTCTGAAGAAGAATTAATTGCCGGCGACGACTTTGAAGCCTTAAACGAAGAAAAGGCCATGCACATAGCTTTAAAACTAAAGATTATGTTCAGGGCCCGGCCCGGACATAAACAGCGATTGGTAAAACTGTTGCAAGATCAAGGGCGTATTGTAGGGGTGACTGGGGACGGGACAAACGATGCCGCAGCATTAAATCAGGCGCATGTAGGATTATCCATGGGGTCTGGCACAGCCATTGCTCGCGAAGCCAGCGATATCACCATCATCGACGACTCGTTTCGCTCCATTGTCAGTGCCATCTTGTGGGGAAGATCGCTCTATCAAAACATTCAACGCTTTATTGTCTTTCAATTAACTATCAATGTTGCTGCATTATTATTGGTTTTTATGGGTTCGTTAATAGGTCATGAAATTCCTCTTACAGTGACCCAAATGCTTTGGGTTAATCTTATCATGGATACATTTGCCGCTGCCGCTCTATCTACACTCCC
>CALJNV010000131.1 GCA_937981455.1 uncultured Bacteroidales bacterium
AATTGTTGGAGTCAGTTCCAATGTATTTGGTTACGGATATCAACGCAATTTTGTGGCATCGTTTATGTGGGGTGGTCCCCATTCAGGCTACCAAGGTTATGATCTTGAGAAAGCCCTGGAAACTGCTGCAGAAATGTATACAAGACGAAATTTGCAGTTTTCAGAAATAGATAGGAAAATTTTAGAGGCAGTCTATGAAATTACAAAAGACAATCGAAGATTATAAATTATAGGGTTTTTGGGACAAAAAAGAGAGGCCTCATGCCTCCCTTTTCTTTTTCAATTCTTCACTTCATTGGCCAAAGCTTGATTTTTTGCTTCTGCCTTCTTCCGCTTTCTGGGCCTGCGAGCACCATATGTGCCCAGGACAATTTTACCGCGTCTGCTACGTTTATCTCCCTTTCCCATAAAAGTAAAATTTTGAATTAGTGAATATTTGAAAAATTATCACAGGCAAAGTTATGCTAAATTTTCAATTTGCCCCAGATGCTTCCTTATGATGGGTTCAGGGTGTTTTACCGAATTAAATGCCCATTCAAATAATATATCTTTCTGGTCTTCCTCAGAAAGCTGCCAGCTGTAACTGCTTTGTCGCAATTTGCGTGTAAGAGTATACAAACTTATAGCGGCTGATACGCTGATATTTAGACTTTCAGTAAAACCTACCATAGGAATCTGAACCCAGTCATCCGCCAAATTCATTGCTGCCTTACTTAAACCTTCCAGCTCTGTCCCAAATATTAGGGCTGTTTTTTGGTCAAGAGGTAATTCTTCGATTGTATAATCATTTTCGTGGGGAGAAGTAGCTACCAATCTGTAGCCTTTTGTACGCAATTGCTCCATTACTTTTACTACTGTTTCGTCCCCTTCGTTGTATTTATAAATACTAAGCCATTTAGCGGCTCCCAACGCTATATCAGGATTTACTTGGTAACGGTTGCGGTTTTCGACGATGTGAACATCCTGAATTCCAAAACAATCGCAGCTCCTCAGCACAGCGCTTATATTATGGGGCTGAAAAACATTTTCAAGAACCAATGTTAGATAACGGGTCCGCTGTTTTATATTCCTGAAAAAAAGGTTTTTCTTATGCGGGCTGACATATTCAAGTAATTGCCATACAAGAAACTCCTTTTGGTTGGGCGTTAGATTCTTTAAAATCTCCATGAGCGAGTAATTGGGTCTGCAAAATTCTGATTTTTCTCCTTTGGTTGATTAAAGCCATTGAACTAATCAGATGATATTATTGTTTAGGATGCATTCATATTAAAATTTAAAGCCATGAAAAAGCGTAGTGCAATATTTCTTTTCTTATTTTACGCCATATTTACTCTCAACGCCCAGGATTGGTCCTCCATTTTTGCTAAACTGAGCGAAGCATCTCTCACGCCTATATCAAATCAAGAAGCTTTGCCTTATGCTTTCGATGCTTTAGAACCATACATCGATGCCCGTACCATGGAGCTTCATTATTCCAAGCATCATGCCGCATACACTACAAACATGAATAATACTGCCAAAGAATCCGAAACAGCTCATCTTTCTTTGTTTGAAGTATTTAACAACATGAGCAAATACCCGGTGGGTTTGCGTAATAATGGGGGAGGTTATTATAATCATCTTATTTTTTGGAAAATGATGAAACCCGCGGGAGGGGATAAACCTCAGGGTAAGCTTATGGATGCCCTGATAAACGAGTTTGGTTCTTATGATGCTTTTGCTGAAAAATTCTCCGATGCTGCGGCCAAGCGCTTTGGAAGCGGATGGGCCTGGCTTTCTTTGGACGCTGAGGGCAAATTATTTGTATCGAGTACTCCCAATCAAGACAATCCCATGATGGATGTATCCGATAAAAGGGGCATTCCTATTCTAGGAATTGATGTTTGGGAGCATGCTTATTATCTTAAATATCAAAATAGAAGACTCGAGTATATTAAAAATTTTTGGAATGTGATCAACTGGGATGAAGTAAGCCGCAGATACGAAGAAGCTCTTCATGCTTTAGAAAAGGAATGAAAAAATTATTAATAATTGATTTTCTTGTATACATGCTCAACAAGAGTTTGTCTCTCCTCCAATTCCCTTAATTCCTTGGTAAATATAGTCAATTAATAATTTTCTGTAATCAGGTACATTCCATGGATCATTGCATTCCAGGGCATTCTTGATTTGTTTCGTATCAAAGACAAATTGACCCTTATCGGTATTGTGTGAATAGACAAATCTAACGTGCGGGTTGCCTTGAAATATTAGCATCAACGTGCCGGGGATGTCGCCTGCTGGCAATCGATCGAGGTGGTCATGTTTAAACCAAGCTTTTATACTTGTCCCTTTGTTGGGTTGAGAATCTATTTGTATGTCTCCTTCTGCCAATCGAGCATTTTGATAAAGTAGCGGCAGACCCAATCCAATCTTGCGAGTTGTTCGGGTTGTATAAAAGGGATCTAACACCTTGTTTTGTACTTCTTCACTCATTCCCAAGCCATTATCGGTAATAGCAATGTGATACATGTTATTTTGAACATTTTCGCAGATCGATATGTGCACCTCAGTGGCGCCAGCACGTGTGGCATTTTGCACAATATCGAGGATATGAAGGGCTAATTCTTTCATAATTTTTCAATAGATTTAGAGGGAATCACTTGGCGATCGTTTTCACCTGCCAATGCTTTTTTTATTTCTTCAAAACTTAGTTCTTCAATTTTAAAAAGGGTATAAACTGCGCCGATATCATTTAAAAAATGTGCATCACTGCTTTGAATGATGGGCCAACGCTTAAGATAAGAAAACTGGGCATAAAGTTCCTCCCTCGAAGTGTGTCGCGAAACCTCAAGTGCATCGGCATCTAAATCTGGAGGAACAAAACCTAGCTGACTGATAACGCTGTATTTGGGCCTTGATACGTGGGCTGGAATGAAAATACCCCCCAACTTGTGAACCATCGAAGCTACTTCATCCAAAGATTGATCGAGACCACTGATTAGCAGCCATGGATATTGTTGTAATATATTTTCTTGTCTGTCGATTACCACTTGATAGCCAAATTTTTCAGGCATGTTGGGAATATGGGGTAAATATCTTTCGATGTAGGCTTGAAAACATTCAAGCTGGTTTTTTTCTTCGAAAAATGCCAGGCAATGTATTTCTTCGCGGGTAGTAATTTCGGCACCCCACAAAACAAATATGCCGACTTCCTGGCCAAGTTTTTTTACCAGAGGAGCTTGAAGAGTGCTATTATGATCGGTGATGCCAACAATATGCAAGCCTTTTTTTTGTGCTTGTGCAATAATATTGGCAGGCGTCATTTCCAAATCTCCGCACGGAGAGAGAACCGTATGGATATGAAGGTCGGCTTTAAAAATTACCATTTATATGTAGTTAAGTAAGTGCCATAGCTTTCCTGCAGTTTCGAATGCCCCCGCCGAAGTACCAAGTATGGGGATGTTTTCTGCTTGGGCTTGCTCGGCAGTATCAACATGGGGTTTTGTCCCATTTACAAGTATAACTGCTGAAAGGTCCTTAAGCGACGCAACAGCTATGACATTTTTATGGTTCTGAAGAGTTATCCATACCATGCCCTGTTTGCTGTTTCCCATTACATCACTGAGCAGGTCTGCACAATATCCCCCGCTGATTTCTTTTTCAAGCCCTTGATGGCCGGCATAAATTTGCAGGCCCAATTTTTCAACTATTTCCTTTACTTTCATCGTTTATTCATTTATCGGGATTGTTTTCCTTATCTAATAATTCGTTGAGATACTGAAAATGAGTATTCCATCGTTCCTCTCTGATTTTATCTTTCCCCCAGATATGACATAGTGTGGTGAAAGCCTCATCAGGGTCTAAAACGCCTTGTTTTTCCAAGAGTCGGCTGATGTAGAAACATTGTTTAATGGAAGCTTTACCCATTGCAATGTCGTTGGCCAGAAATTCGCAGGAGGGGGTTCCACAAGCTCCACAGTCGAGATGAGGGAGGCATTTAAGGGCTCTGCGCGCTAAATCCATTTTTCGTAAAGCGTCGGCAGGTTCGCCCGTTAGATGTATTAACGGCCTTGCTTGCAATTCTTCCAATCCTATATGCTTCATCAGGTATTCCTGGTTATCTGCAATAAGTGGAGCCATACCGGTATTGTTTTTTCGTGCCTCATTGCGCGCCCGATTTTTAAGCCTTTCTCTTACCAGAAACCGATTCCCTTGTACCAGTACCCCCCCCGCGCAGCTTTGATCGCAAGCCCTTAACTCCAGAAAATCTATATTTGTAATATCTTCATTTTCAATTTTTTCAAGAAAATTGATCACGTTATGAATTTCATCGATGGCTAAACATCGACCTTCAAAATTGTTTGCCTCTCCATGGGTGAGGGTCCAGCGAATCGCCATCTTTTCGAGGGGTTGATTTTCTGGAACAACACAGTGATCTTCTTTGCCGGCTTTGATGACCCGGTAAATTTTGTTGTACATGGTATCCATATTGATTACCCCAGTTACAGGTGACTCCTTGTCTCCCACAGGGCTCTTGATGGCTGCAATTTTTGCTGCGCAAGGGGTTACGTAGAATATACCTATTTCATCGTCCAAAGCACCGCTTTTATATAATTCCTGCCTGATGGCTAAAGCAGTGATGTCGAGGGGTGGTTTTAACAGCATAATGTGCTCTACCAATGCAGGAAATCGGACCTGAATGAGCCTAACAATGGCAGGGCAGAAAGAAGAGATAAGGGGATGAGGGTGGGTCTTTTGTGACATGTACTCCTCCATTGCCTGTTTTAGTAGACTTACCCCTGTCTCTACCTCTACAACTTTATTGAATCCAAGTTCATAGAGAATACTTGTAATAAGTGGGGTGGGAGCTTCTTCCGGAAATTGACCGATAAGGACAGCAGGTATGAGGGCAACGCGATGTTTATACTTAAAAATTCTGGAAAAGTCATCCTGTTCAACAATAATAGCTTTCAAAGGACAGCTTCGCAAACACATTCCGCAGTCTACGCAACGGTTATCATCAATTCGTGCCAATCCGTCAATAACTCTTATGGCTCCTGTTGGGCAAACTTTCATGCAATGGGTGCATCCTATACATTGATTTTCGACTACCCGCAGTGCATGATGAAAATACTTTGTTTCCATGCCTGCTATGATTTAGGTTTGAAAAATACTGTGAAGCTTACTTTCGTGCCCTCGCCTGGCGTGCTACTGATGTTGAGAATATCTGTGTTTTTCTGAATGTTGGGCAATCCCATCCCCGCTCCAAATCCCATCTCTCTCACCTTGGGTGAGGCAGTGGAATAACCTTCTTGCATGGCGAGTTCAATATCTGGTATGCCAGGTCCTTTGTCGCTTAAAACGGCAATGAGGCGGTCGGGTTGAACATCAACCACCATATCGCCCTCATATGCATGTGCAACAATATTGACCTCAGCCTCATAGAGTGCTACTACGATGCTTTTGATGATGTCCGAAGGCACATTGATTTGCTTCAGTACCCTTTTAATCTCGCTGCTGGCTGAACCTGCGTTGCTAAAGTCTCCTCCCATGATGTGAAACTTGAGTTCCATGTTATATTAATATATGGGTTGAATGCCAGCATTATAAAGGATGCCTGAAGCCTTAAACATCGAGCCATCGTATTCCATGATAACAATTGCAGCCTCTTCGGCCAATCGAATCATTTCCGGGGATGCTTTTTTATTGCGCACGAGTAAGATACAACTTACATCGCTCATCTCTGCTGTTCTCACAGCTTGAATATTGGCTAATCCCGTCAAAAGGATGATTTTTCTTTGTTCAAGGGTGAGAACATCGCTCATGAGATCGGAGGCGAAAGCAAAAGAAATATCGCGGTAAAGCTTGTCAGGTCGGGCAACTACACGAGCATTAAGAAGTTCTGCTATTTGCTGAAGAGTCATGGGCGCTTTTGGTTATTCATTGGGTTCGAATATAAGCTTATTTTGGAAGTGGGAAAGTGTATTGGATTTGCAAATTTATTGTTATTTTTTTAACAATGTGAAATAATTAACAAAAGAAAATTGAAATTCAAATTTTTGTTCAATTTATAAATCTTCTTAAATATTGTGTAAATTATTGTATGTTAAATATTATTTTGATTGTTATAATTTAGACTGTTTAAAAATTATCTGGAGAAATGACCTTTCTACAATGAATGTGTTTGCCTGAAGTGAGTTCGTAATATTTTTGCTTAACATTGTTAGCACGCTAACAATAAAAGTTCTTAATAATTGTAAATCATTTGTTTAACCAATTAACCTTAAAATAAGGAGGATAAATGGCCAATACTGAGATGTTTATCAGAGATTTAGCCGACAAGCACGGACGGAGGCGAGAATCGTTGATGCCTATTCTGCAGGAGGTGATTGATGCTCGGCGATATGTTGATGATGAGGTGATGGTCAACATTGCCAAAGAGCTCGACCTGTCTGCCGCTGAGGTCTATGGAACGGCTTCGTTTTATTCGTTTATCGAAACCGAAGAAGTCGGGCACTATGTCATTCGCATTTGCAAGACTATTGTTTGCGACATGAAGGGAAAAGATGCCATCATAGAGGCCATCGAAAATACCTTAAAAATTAAGTTGGGTCAAACAACTCCCGACAAGAAGTTTACTTTTAAGACAACCAATTGCTTGGGGTGGTGTCATAAAGGCCCCGCTATGCTAATCAACGATGATGTGTATAGCGAACTTACTCCTGAAAAAGCTATAGAAATCATTGAGAGCTATATGCACAAATGATTCTTAAACATTAAAAAGGAAATGAACTATGGAAGCAACCAAACTCAGACGTGTAGATTTTGTATTTCGTCCCGATAATACGAGTATAGATGTTTTACGCAAAACTTTGAAGCGCGATGCCGACGACATCATACTTGAACTTATTGATTCTGGATTAAAAGGTAGAGGGGGGGCTGGTTTTCTTACCGGACTCAAATGGAAATTGGCAAAGGAGGCCGCGGGAGATATTAAATATGTGATTTGCAATGCCGATGAGGGTGAACCTGGCACATTCAAGGACAGAGAGATTTTAGACAGAGTTCCCCGCAGAGTTTTAACCGGCATGGCCATTTGTGCGCACACAATTGGAGCCAAGGAGGGCTTTATTTATTTACGTGCCGAGTACAAGTTTTTAGCCCACAAGCTTAAGGCTGTTATGGCCGAGATGAATGAAGAGTTTAAAAAATTGGGTCTCGATTTTTCTGTATCCCTGCGTTATGGGAGTGGGGCTTATGTTTGCGGTGAAGAGACGGCACTCATCGATTCAATGGAAGGCCGCCGGGGCGAACCCCGTAACAAACCCCCTTTCCCGGTTACTGCCGGATATCTAAACAAACCCACTGTTGTAAATAATGTTGAAACTTTCGTCAATTGCTGCATTATAGCCAATATTGGGGCTGATGAGTATAAGAAATTTGGTACTGACAATTCTCGAGGTTTTAAGCTCTTTTCGGTCAGTGGCGATTGCTCCAAGGAAGGAGTTTTTGAACTTGAGCTGGGAATGACGCTGGCCGATTTTGTGGAAGAATTTGGCGATGGAGATACCAAGGCTGTGCAGGTTGGAGGTGCTTCAGGCTTTTGCGTACCTCGTAAAAAGTTTAAAGATACCATTATAGGATTTGAGGGCATTCCTACAGGCGGAAGTATGAAGATCTTCAATTCTACCCGTTCAATGTATAATGTACTGCACAACTACCTTGAATTTTTTGAGGAAGAATCTTGTGGCCAATGTACACCCTGCCGTGTAGGTTGTCAACAGTTAATTAAAGGTATTGAGGCGGTAAAACGCAAAGAAAAACCTGCAGGCTATCTTGATGAGCTGGTAAAACTGGCTAAAGTGATGAAGGTGGCTTCTAAATGTGGTTTAGGCCAGTCGGTAGGGAATGCATTTGTTTCGATAGTGGAAAATTTCCGCGAAGAAATCGTTTATTAACATTAAAGAAAAGAAAGGAGACCTCCATGGAAAAAATGATAAATTTAACAATAAACAATCTTCCTGTTACAGTTGAAGAAGGGACAACGATTCTGCAAGCCGCCCGCCAACTCAACATACGGATACCAACCCTTTGCAATCACGAAGACTTGTGTGTGGCAGGCAATTGCAGGGTATGCGTTGTAGAGCAAGTGGGTATGCGTACCTTGCAGGCTTCATGTGCCACACCTGTCAGGGAAAATATGCAGATTCTCACCAACAGTATGCAGGTGAGACAGGCTCGCAAGACAATTATTGAGCTATTACTTTCTGAGCACAATGCAGACTGCACAAAGTGTTACAAGAACGGCAAATGTGAACTTCAAGATCTGGCTAACGAATATCGCACAGGTAATCAGGTATACATCGATCTGGTTCCGCTAAAGCATTACACGATCGATCAGAGTTCGCCTTCAATTTTGAAGGACGACAGTAAATGTATTCGTTGTCAGCGTTGTGTGCGAACCTGCGCTGAGCTTCAGGCTGTCAGTGCCCTGTCGGCAGCTTATAAGGGTTCAGAGATGAAGATTTCCAGTTTTTACGAAAGGCCCATGCACGAGGTAGTTTGCACAAACTGCGGACAATGTATCAATCGATGCCCCACGGGTGCACTTATCGAGAAAAACTATATTGATGAGGTATGGGATGCCATTTACAATCCAACCAAACATGTTGTGGTTCAGACGGCACCTGCCGTGCGAGTTGCATTGGGCGAAGAACTAGGCTTTGAGCCCGGCGCTCGTGTTACTGGTAAGCTGGTAGCTGCTCTTCGTCGA
Source organism: uncultured Bacteroidales bacterium (assembly GCA_937981455.1). GTDB lineage: Bacteria > Bacteroidota > Bacteroidia > Bacteroidales > TTA-H9 > UBA2030. The sequence goes on from CALJNV010000131.1 coordinate 8,756, forward strand.
CTGGGTTTTGATTCAGTGCTCGATACCGACTTTACGGCCGACCTCACGATTATGGAAGAAGGTACAGAACTTTTAACCCGTTTGAAGAAGGTTTTGGTTGATGGCGACAAAAACACGGCCCTACCTATGTTTACAAGTTGCTCTCCGGGTTGGATTAAATTTATCGAACACACGTTCCCCGAATTGTTGCCGAATCTCTCCACCTGTAAATCACCTCAGCAAATGTTTGGAGCACTCGCTAAGACGTGGTACGCTCAGAAAAAAGGTATAAACCCAAAAGATATGGTAAGTGTATCCATCATGCCATGTACGGCCAAAAAATTCGAGGCTACGCGTCCCGAAATGCGTGATAGTGGGTATCAGGATGTGGATTATGTGCTTACTACACGTGAGTTGGCTATTATGATAAAGCAAGCCGGTATCGAATTCATGAAATTGGAGGATGAAGACTATGATAGCTTCATGGGCGAATCCACCGGGGCAGCAGTTATTTTTGGTGCAACAGGTGGGGTAATGGAGGCTGCTTTGCGCACAGCCTATGAAATAGTAACCGGCCGTGAGGTACCCTTTACCAATTTAAATATCACCCCGGTTCGTGGTATGGAAGGTGTTAGGGAAGCAACCATTAAGGTGGAAAATGTAAAACCAGAGTGGAGCTTCCTTGAAGGCGCTGAAGTAAAAGTAGCTGTGGCTCACGGCCTGGCCAATGCCAAGCAGTTGATGACAGCGATTCGCGATGGTAAAGCCCAATATCATTTTGTAGAAATTATGGCTTGCCCTGGAGGTTGTCTGGGAGGTGGAGGACAACCTATTCCTACCAGTCCCGCCATAAGGCAGAAACGAGCTGAAGCCATCTATGCCGAAGACGAAGGCTTGCCCATTAGAAAGTCGCATGAAAATCCTGAAATTGTACAGATTTACAGAGAATTTCTTAGTGAGCCTTTAGGGCATCGTTCGCATGAATTATTGCATACACACTATAAACCCAGAAAACGTTATTAGAACGGAAGAATGTGCGCGCCGGTGCAGCCGGCGCGCACATATTCATGGATTGTTTTACTTTCACTATTTCACATCAATCGAAAAAAAATTTACAGGTTATGAAAGAAATAAAAATATTGTTGGTAGATGATGATATCGACTTTGTTTTCATCCAAAAAGCTATGCTTGAGAAGGAGGGTTTTTTGGTAATTACTGCAGGTGATAAGATTGCAGGCCTTGAGCGAGCCCGCGCCGAAAAACCCAACCTGGCCATTCTCGATGTAATGATGAATACTGAGCAGGAAGGCTATGAAATGGCTCGTGAAATGAAAAAAGATCCTGCACTGAAGGATATTCCAATTATAATGCTCACCAGCGTCGATGCTATTACTGGCCTTAATCTTAAAGAAATGTCCAAAGACCCCAAATGGCTCCCTGTTGAAGCCTACCTTGAAAAGCCCGTAAAACCGCAGCAATTATTGGGGGAAATTAAAAGGCTTCTTAATTTATAGTTCGGGCGGTAATCCAAAGCTACTTTTTCATATTAGGGGCAACGATCTTGCCCCTTTTTTATTCTCTTGTGAATACTGGTTTACGAGGTTCTGAGAGCAATTCATTGTATAGGTATCCTTCCTCATTAAAAGCTGCTAAGTCGCTGGGTTCAGTTATACCATTGCGAAGAACCCATGCAGCCATAAGACCGCGTGCTCGTTTGGCAAAAAAGCTTATCATTTTGTAGTTGCCGGCTCTATGCTCCCGAAACTCAGGACTAATAACAGTCGCTTTTATTTCTTTAGTATTCAGCACTTTAAAGTATTCATGGGATGCCAGATTCAATAAAGTATTGGTACCCACCACTTGCATATCTCGATTGATAATTTGGGTAACATCTTTTTTCCAAAAGGCATAGAGGTCATTGCCATCCTTGTTAGATAATTCAGTCCCCATTTCGAGTCGGTAGGGTAGGATAAGGTCAAAAGGCTTGAGAACGCCGTATAGACCGGAGAGAATTCTTAGCCGTTTTTGCGCATCTTTATAAACCGATTCTGGAAAGGGAGTTGCATGGAACCCTTCGTAAACATCTCCCTTGAAAACAAATAAGGCGGGTTTTCCTATTTTTTCATGCAATTCAACCGACCATTCTTGGTATCTTTCAAAATTAAGTTGGGCCAAGGCATCACTAATACCCATCAGATCACCTAGTTCGGCCACATTCTTCAATTTCATTAATCCTGCAAGATATTCCGCTTTTCCCAGCAAGCTTGGAAGTTCCCTTTGGGTACCAATATTAAGATTTTTATTACCAAAGTCAAGCGTTTTGGAAGGTGACAACACGATCAACATAATTATGGCGTTCTCCGTTGATTGTAAAGTAATTATCTAAAAATTCATGAATCGATTGGATATATTCATTTTTCACCTCATCAGTAACTGATTGAATGGATGGGAAGTAAATATGTGAAATCACTTCGATCCCACAAAATTCAAAGATCCCTGTATCGGTAGTCATATTCATGGCCCTGTACATTCCTGAAGCTTCATATACTTCTTTGGGCTGCCCGGTGCTGCTGAGTAGTAGTGCTTTTTTTCCTTTAAGGAGCCCTTCAATTCCCTTATCGGTTATTCCATAGGCAAAACCAAATGCAAAAACTCGATCGAAATATCCCTTCAGTATGGCAGGCATTCCAGTCCACCACACCGGGTATATTATTGTCAATATATCGGCTTGTTTTATCAATTCTTGTTCATGAGCAATATCTGCTGGCATTTGTCCACTGTGAATAGTTTCAAGGTCTTGGGTTGTTAAAATGGGGTTCCAATTCATCTTATAAAGATTGCGGAGCGTAACCTGATGTCCCAGGGATAAATATTTTTGAGTAATATTATCCAGAACAGAATGATTGAAACTATTATCATTGGGGTTTGCATAAATAACTAAGTGTTTCATGTAATTATTTAGAATTTGTTTAAATTATTCTTTGCAATTATTAACAAAATCTTTACGTTATTGTTCAGGCATTGCGATCGCCATCCTATTTGCGTATAATCTGTATTTTTGTACCTGATCTAAGCTTAAAATTTTCAAAAAGAAATGCAGCTTTCAATGAGAAGATTATTGAATTTCCTTATGGCCCTGATAGTGGTAGAAGCAGCCCAAAGCCAGGTTAACATTTATCCCGTAACCGGAAATATGAATAAACCTGATAAAAACGGGGTGTTTTTTGCTTTGCCGAGAGCCGTTGTTAAGGTTACCATTAAAGTAAGAGAAATAGAGAATCTAAAAGGTCCCTATGCGGAATTCGCGGGTCAATTGCTGGGTATTAGCAATCCAGTAATGCAATACTCAAAGGAGTACGAGATTGCAGATCTTACCATGGATGTACTTGCTGATCCTGACCCCGACAAGGTTTATTATTTTGAGGTGGATGAGAGAGCTTCAAAAGAAGACCGCAATCTTAGTATAGAATTAACTAACAATGGAATTGTTCGAGCCATTAACGGCATAGCTCTCCAAAAACCGGCAAAAAATATACAGGAGGAGGCCAAGATCTTGGCTTTTACAGATGTTTTTGAGGGAGGAATTACTTCTTCCCTCTATCGGCATGTTGATACGGTAATCCGGACTATAACAATAGATACGGCTACCATTCGTAAGCGGTATTTTAACACGTTTTTTGAGGAGAAGCCCACGGAAATGAAGGCACGAGAGGCAGCAGATATGATTTCACGCATACGCGAAAGTCGATTTAACCTACTAACCGGTTACCAGGAGACCAATTTTTCGAAAGAAACCATGGAATACATGGACAAGAATCTTCAACGCATGCTGCAAGATTATATTTCATTGTTCAGGGGTGTTCGAACCGAACAGCTTTACAACTACGTATTTTATATAGTACCTACAGAAAGTAAATTAAATCAAATAGTTTGTAAGTTTTCTAAAGAATTTGGAATATTAGACGCAAATGATAATAAAGGCAGAGAAATTGTTTTAAGTACAAGAAGGTCAGGGAATTATGCGCAAGTGCCCGCATGGGCTCCTAAACCTTCATTAAAATCCCCTGCTGCTCCTTACAATATACCTGAAATGGTGCAGCTGTCTTTAAAGTATAATAATCGTGTATATGACGACAGATACGTGCCTATTCCTCAATTTGGCACCACCTCGCTTATGCCTGTTGTTCGTTCGCGTCTTATTTATCATGTAGGTACAGGAAATATTCGTGAGGTATTGTTTGAATAGAGTCTTAATCTTCGAGAATGGCTTTTCTAATGCTTACAAGTTTTTTTAAAAGATCTTTTAGCTGACTGAGGGGGAGCATATTAGCCCCATCGGAAAGGGCTTGAGAGGGATCGGGGTGTGTTTCAAGAAAGATTCCGTCTGCTCCTGCGGCAATGGCTGCTTTTCCCAGCGTGCCGATAAAACGAGGGAGGCCACCCGTTACGCCCGATAGGTTGGGTTGCTGCAGCGAATGGGTGATATCCACAATTACCGGTACACCCAATGCTTGCATTCGGGGCACACTTCGGAAATCAACAACAAGGTCGGTGTAGCCAAACATAGAGCCTCTCTCGGTAAGCATTACCCGAGAATTACCCGTTGAACGAATTTTTTCAACTGCATGGCTCATGGCCTCTGGTGAAAGAAACTGACCTTTTTTAACATTGATGGTTTTGTTTGTAGCCGCAGCGGACAAAAGCAATTCAGTCTGGCGACAGAGGAAGGCAGGGACTTGCAATACATCTACATACTTAGCCGCCAATTGTGCCTCCTCAGCGGAATGAAAATCAGTGATTACAGGTATCTTCAGATCTTCTCTGACATGTGCAAGGGTCTCGAGGGCTTTCTGATCACCTATACCCGTGAAAGAATGTATGCTCGTACGATTGGCCTTCTTGTAAGAAGCTTTGAAAATAAAAGGAATTTTTAGGGTTTCTGTAATTTCAAGAATGTGAGATGCAATTTCGAATGGCATGTGCGTATTTTCAATGACGCAAGGCCCGGCAATCAGAAAAAAATTGTTTGTAGAAATGTGCCGAAGCGAGGGAATGTATGAAGGTATCATGTATCAATAATTGTATTTGTTTTTCCAGAGGTTTCGCAGACGGATTCGAGTTTCATTTTCGCGCAGATTATCGCCGGGTTGGTAAAAAAGCACACCCTTCAGGGGATCGGGCAGAAAATCCATTGGGACAAAATGGCCCGGATAATTGTGAGCATACTGGTAGCCTTCACTATAGCCCGCTTCTTTCATTAATGCAGTGGGAGCGTTGCGTAAGGATAAAGGGACAGGGATATCTCCCGTTTTTCTTACTGCCTCCTGGGCTTGGTTGATAGCCATATAGGCAGAGTTGCTTTTAGGGCTGCAGGCAAGATAGATGGCTGTTTGGGAAAGTATGATTCGGCTTTCGGGCCAACCTATTTTATTCACAGCATCAAAACAGGTGTTGGCCAAAAGTAATGCATTGGGATTGGCATTGCCAATGTCTTCAGCAGCAAGAATGAGCATTCTGCGGGCGATAAACAAAGGATCTTCACCCCCTTCTATCATGCGCGCTAACCAATACACTGCTGCATTGGGATCGCTACCTCTGACGGATTTAATGAATGCAGAAATGATATCATAATGTTGCTCTCCTGCTTTATCGTAAATGGCCAAATTTTGTTGAATAATATGTAGAGTTTTTGAATTATTAATAACAACAGGAGTTTCTTTATTTTTGAGAAAATTAACGACCAATTCGATGGCATTATAAAGTTTGCGGGCATCACCCCCTGAGGTACGATAAAGAGCCTCTTTTTCTTCAACAATTACCTCTAAGCCATGATTCTTAAAATAATCTAAAGCCCGTTGGGTAAGCAAATCAAGGTGTTCTTCGGTTAAATTCTTGAGAATATAAACCTGACATCGGCTCAGCAGGGGAGTTATAACTTCGAACGAAGGGTTTTCGGTTGTAGCCCCTATAAGAACAACAAAACCTTTTTCGACCGCACCCAATAAAGAATCCTGTTGCGATTTGCTAAAACGATGAATTTCATCGATAAATAGAATGGCCCCTTGAGCCAATTGTTTTGCTTCTTCTATTACTGTTCTTACTTCTTTGACTCCGCTATTTATGGCACTCAGATGGAAAAAGGGTCTGGAGAGGGTTTGAGCGATGATGAGGGCAAGGGTAGTTTTGCCTGTACCTGGAGGGCCCCAAAGAATCATACTAGGTATTTTGGCGGTTTTCAGCGCTTCATAAAGAATTGCACCCGGACTTATTAGGTGCTCTTGCCCGATAAATTCGGCAAGGGTTTTGGGACGCAACAATTCAGCCAGCGGCTCGTGATTCATTATAATCTTAAGTCAACAATTTCTACTCCAGGGTAGTCGTTTTTATTGAACGTAAAAAGCGTAGGATCAACGCTACGTGGGGATTCAAATTTATCTATTGAATAAGTGAAAGTGTTGCCCTCTCTTTCATACAAAGCTAACGATTTTAATTGATTGTCAGATGAGTTGAGTTCCAATCTTATCTTGTAAAATCGGCTACTTTCTAAAGGGAGAAGGTCTATTACCAGCACGCCTTTTCGATCTCTGATATATTTACTGCGATATTTTTTTTCATAATCTGAGATCATGGAAAGTGGACTTAAATTTTGCCCTTCAGCTTCAGGTTCACTTATTTGCACTTCATTGGCCCGTGGAAGGTAGGTGTAGAGGGTTTTTCCGTCGTTTACGATGATTTGCCCGTCGAGTAGAATTTTATATTTGTTTCCTGAAAGCCACATTGTGCCTTTTTTTTCTTCATGAATCCGGGCTTCTTTATTATCGAGTTTAAAGGTAAATTCAATACGAAGTTGTTTTGAATTTTTGAGCTTTAAGGTAAGCTCGCGCAAGGCGGCAGTAGCTTTTTCATTGTGATTTTGAGCGGGTAAGGCAATGATGGAGCCCCAGAGGGCGATGAACAAAAGAAGCTTTTTCATTATTTAATCAAATTTAATCTTTGCTTAAGAAATCTTTCAAGAATTGTTCCAAAGCCATTTCAGAGGCCACTTTTACTTCTCTAACTTTCGATCCCTGATTGGGCCCGACAATACCGGCTGCTTCGAGCTGGTCCATGATACGGCCGGCTCGATTATAGCCTAGTTTGAGCTTTCGTTGGATAAGGGATGTACTTCCTTGTTGATGTATGACAACGAGTCGGGCCGCATCTTCAAAAAGAGGGTCACGTTCGGATGGATCGTAAGCGGGCTCTGTGGGTTCTTCATCTCCTTCGTAGTATTCGGGAAGGTGGAAGGCATCTGGATAGCCTCTCTGGCTACCAATGTAGTCGGTAATGCGCTCGATTTCTGGTAGGTCAACAAATGCACACTGAAGTCGTAGAAGGTCGCTTCCGATGGAAAGCAACATATCACCACGTCCAATAAGCTGTTCAGCGCCTCCTGTGTCGAGGATTGTTCGAGAATCGATCTTAGAACTGACCCGAAATGCTAACCGTGCCGGAAAATTAGCCTTTATAGTGCCTGTAATGATATTGACCGAAGGCCTTTGTGTTGCGATGATAAGATGAATACCTACAGCCCTCGACATTTGGGCCAGGCGCGTGATTGGATATTCGATTTCCTTGCCCGCTGTCATGATTAAATCGGCAAACTCATCAATGATGAGGACAATATATGGAAGGTAACGGTGACCTTCATCAGGATTGAGGCGCCGGCCTACATATTTCGCATTGTATTCTTTTATCAGTCGCACCTGGGCCATCTTTAAGAGGGCATAACGCTGTTCCATTTCAATGACAAGACTATTCAGCGTTCGCACCACTTGTCGCATGTCTGTAATGATAGCCTCTTCCGCATCAGGGAGTTTGGCCAGATAATGCCTTTCAATTTTGGTATACAATGAAAGTTCAACCTTCTTGGGGTCTACTAGCACAATTTTTAGCTGCGAAGGGTGCTTCTTGTAGAGTAAACTGGTGATGATGGCATTCAGTCCTACTGATTTTCCCTGTCCCGTGGCTCCCGCCATGAGCAGATGGGGCATACGGGTAAGATCGGCAATATAAGTTTCGTTGCTAATAGTCTTCCCCAGCGCTATGGGTAAATCGAAGCGGGTATTCTGAAATTTCTCGCTACTAAGCAAGCTCCGCATCGATACAATTTCCGGGTTTTGGTTGGGGACTTCAATACCAATGGTTCCTTTGCCGGGAATAGGTGCAATGATGCGTATGCCAAGTGCAGCTAAGCTCAGAGCAATGTCGTCTTCTAGGTTTTTGATTTTTGAAATCCGAATGCCTGGTGCAGGTACAATTTCATAAAGCGTAACCGTTGGGCCTATAGTGGCTTTTATGTGTTGAATTTCAATTTGATAGTTGTTAAGTGTTTCAACAATGCGTTTTTTATTGGCATCCAGCTCTTCTTGATAAACATTCGCATTGGCATTGGAGTAATTTTCAAGCAGTTCAAGTGAAGGGAATCGATAATCGGGAAGGTCGGCGGTGGGGTCAAACGGTTGAAGGTTGTGTTTATCTAACAAAGGATCGCCCGTAGAGGGAATTTGAATAGAATTAGACCCACTATCTTCTTCGGCCGAATTGATAACTTCCATATCAATCTGGTCTGCCGTACTTTCAATGGCTTCATTTTTAAATTCTTTCGATGTTTTATGTATCACAATGAGCTGGGGTTCGTTTGGAGAATCCTCACTGGGAGGCAAAGGATCTTTGGAAGATTTGGATTCAGGAATTTGGTTTTCGGTTTCATTGGGCTCATCCACTGCATATTCTTCAAGATTGTAACCCCCTGAGGATTTTGGCTCAATTTTGGGAACGTCGGAAACCGTGTCATTTGCTTTTCTTTGTCTCCTTGCTTTGCGTTGTTGTA
>CALJNV010000132.1 GCA_937981455.1 uncultured Bacteroidales bacterium
ATTTTTGAGGAGACCACAGGGGGAAGGCTGATCCAGAGCTATAATATTCCTGGAGGGCTAATGCGCGATATCCACCCCAACTTTCAAAAGCGGACCCGAGAGTTTATCAAATATTTTCGACCTAAGCTGAAAGAGTATCACGATTTGTTGACGGACAATGTCATTTTTAGAAACCGTACGGTGGGTATAGGCGTTATGAGTAAGGAAGATGCCATTGCCTTCGGTGCAACAGGACCTACCGGACGTGGCTCGGGCTGGAGTTGCGATGTGCGAAAACACCTTCCTTACAGTGCTTATGATAGGGTTTCGTTCAGCGAAGTGTTGCGTTCGGAGGGGGATGCTTTCGCCCGGTATATGGTACGTATGAAAGAAATGGAAGAATCGATGAACATCATCGAACAGCTCATCGATAATATTCCCGAAGGTAATTACGCCGAAAAAATGAAGGCTGTCATCAAACTTCCCGAGGGGGAATATTTCCAACATGTAGAAACAGCTCGCGGTGAACTGGTAGTGCACATCATCAGCGACGGAAATAAAAATCCTTACCGGGTAAAATTCCGTTCCCCGAATTTTTCAAACCTTTCGGTTATTGACAAAATTTCGCGTGGAATGAAAATCGCCGATTTAATTGCTATCAGCGGCTCGCTTGATCTGGTAATCCCTGATCTCGATAGATAAAATACATTCAAGTAAAAAATACCTCTTATGACTGGTAATGCATACGATTTTTCAATCATCACCAAAAATATTGACCAGTACCTTGTTTTGCATTGGGGGCCGTCGATGGCTGCTACGCTTGAGTTGGTGCTGGTAGGTGTTTTGTATTTGCTCATTTACGCTTTGGTAGGTCTCTTGTTAGTGTATGCTGAAAGACGCATTTGTGCCTTTATTCAATGTCGTTTGGGGCCCAATAGGGTAGGACCTCAAGGTATTTTTCAAACCATTGCCGACTTTATCAAATTGTTGCTAAAGGAAAATATTCGTATAGAACGGGCCGATAAACTGCTTTTTTTCATTGCTCCTTTTATTATCATTGTGGGATCATTTCTTGCTTTTGGGACCTTACCTTTTGCCAAAGGCCTTCATGCACTTGATCCTGACATTGGATTATTTTTTATAATGGCAGCCACTTCTCTCGGGGTCATAGGAATTTTATTGGCCGGGTGGTCGTCCAACAGTAAATATTCTCTCATAGGTGCCATGCGCAGCGGGGCGCAAATTGTGAGTTATGAGCTTTCGGTGGGCCTTGCCATGGTTACCATGGTTATACTTACAGGAACATTGCAGCTTTCGGAGATCATTGAGATGCAGCGCGATGGATGGTTTATTTTTAAGGGGCATATCCCAGCCCTCATCGCTTTTGTTATTCTTTTGATTGCCGGAACGGCAGAAACCAACCGCGGACCTTTCGACTTGGCTGAGGCCGAATCGGAGCTTACCGCAGGTTTTCATACAGAATATTCGGGCATTAAGTTTGCCTTTTTCTTTTTGGCCGAATATATGAATATGTTTGTGCTGGCTGCTGTCGCCACCACTTTATTTCTTGGCGGATGGATGCCTTTACATCTGGGCAACCTCCAGGCCTTCAATCAAATTATGGACTTTATTCCCCCTTTGGTTTGGTTTCTGGTGAAGGTCTTTGCGGTTATTTATATCATAATGCTCTTCAAATGGACCTATCCACGCTTGCGCATCGATCAGTTGCTTAGCCTCGAATGGAAGTATTTGCTGCCCATCAATCTTTTCAACTTAATTCTCATGTCGGTCATAGTCCTGCTTGGACTGCATTTTTAATTCAAAAAACTGCAAGCAATGACTTTTAGTGAATACATCAGTGGAATTTTTCGTGGATTGCAGTCGCTGCTCAAGGGTATGCGCGTTACCAACCATTACTTTTTCAATCCCAGAGAAATCGTAACGCAGAAGTATCCTGAAAATAGGGCTCAGCTGCAAATGTTTGAGCGTTTCAAAGGTGAGGTTATTATGCCCCATAATGAAAAAAACGAGCATCGCTGCACGGGTTGTGGCATATGTGAAATAAGCTGCCCTAATGGCTCCATCGAGGTTATTACCCAAACCATAGTGACGGAGGATGGAAAAAGGAAAAAAATCCTGGATAAACACATTTATCATTTAAGTATGTGCACTTTTTGTGGTCTTTGTGTTAAAAACTGCCCATCGAATGCCCTGGATTTTGGGCAGGAATTTGAACATGCCGTTTTCGACCGTAGCAAGCTGACGAAAGTGCTCAACAAGGAAGGTTCAACCTTAATGAAGGAGGTAGAATAATTATGATATCTTTAACTTTTCACCAGGCTGTATTTTATTTTTTTTCTGCTGTAATTGTTATTTTCAGCATACTAACGGTCACCAGCCGACGTATTTTGCGTGCAGCCACTTACTTGCTTTTTGTTTTGCTGGGAACAGCCGCCTTTTATTTTCTTCTTAACTACACATTCATGGGTGCTATGCAGATCACGCTTTATGCCGGCGGTATTGTGGTGCTGATCATTTTTTCTATTCTTTTAACCAGCCATGTAGGCGATAAATTTGAACCCATTGGGGCGGGTAAGCTGATTGTATCGTTGCTGATAAGTTTATTTGGCGCAGGTTTTACTCTTTATGTGTTTCTGAAAACAGACTTTACTCCAAGTTCGGTCGGCCTTCCAGATGCTTCAGTACGAAAAATTGGAAATGCCCTGCTGAGCTATCAACGGGATGGTTTTGTTTTACCGTTTGAAGTAGTTTCGCTTCTCCTGCTGGCTGCCATTGTAGGAGCCATAGTAATAGCGCGGAAAGAGCCTGCAGATAATGAAAATTTAAACAATGAATAGCTATGTGGCAAGATATTTCATTACAGGATGTTTTAATCGTAAGCACCTTGATGTTTTTCAGTGGTGTATATGGCTTCCTTACCCGACGAAATCTCATTACTATGCTAATGTCGGTTGAACTGATGCTCAATGCGGTTAATATCAATTTTGTGGCTTTCAATTACTTCCTGCATCCCGAAAATATGCAGGGAATGTTTTTTGCCCTCTTTGTGGTGGTTATCGCTGCAGCAGAAGCCTCTGTGGCCATAGCCATCATTATCGGTATCTATCGAAGATTTAAGTCCATTAATATTGAGGATGTTAGTAAAATGAAATTTTAAAAATAGGGTGCATGAATGCTTTTGAATATACTTTCCTGATTCCTTTTATTCCGCTGCTAGGTTTTCTGTTGATTATATTTAATTTTAAAAGGTTCCCTAAAAAGCTGACCGCAGCGCTGGCAACAAGTTTGATTGGTATTTCTTTCGTTTTATCGGTTTATACCGCCTGGCAATATTTTATTATTATGGGTCCGCTCCATGGCGTTTACCCCAAAATTATAGGCAATCATTTTGAGTGGCTTAAGCTTGGGGAGCATCTGAGTGTGCATATGGGTACCCTTATCGACCAGGCTTCGGTGATGATGCTTATTGTTGTTAGCACCGTGTCGCTCATGGTCCATATTTACAGCATTGGCTATATGCACGATGACAGAGGTTTTAATCGTTTCTTCGCATTTTTGCAGCTTTTTAGTTTTTCTATGTTAAGCCTGGTGATAGCCACTAATGTTTTTCAGATCTATATTTTTTGGGAGTTGGTGGGCGTATCCTCTTTTTTACTGATTGGATTTTATTATGAAAAACCCAGTGCAGTGGCTGCCAGTAAAAAAGCCTTCATTGTTACACGCTTTGCCGATTTATTTTTCTTATTAGGAATACTTTTAATTTCTTTCCATACAGACACATTTGACTTTATATCCCTTACTAATCCCGAAAATTTTGAACGTTTTAATCTCCATGGGACGACATTTTTGGGGTTGAGCATACCTGCCCTTGCGCTTATACTGATTTTTGTTGGTGGTGCGGGGAAATCGGCTATGTTCCCCTTGCACATATGGTTGCCTGATGCTATGGAAGGCCCCTCACCTGTGTCAGCCTTAATACACGCTGCAACCATGGTAGTAGCAGGAGTTTATCTTGTGGCTCGTATGTTTGCTAACTATGCAATAATGGCCCCTGAGGCACTGGCATTGGTAGGGTATGTGGGGGCATTTACATCGCTTTTTGCAGCCGTGATTGCAACAACCCAGATAGATTTTAAAAGAGTATTGGCTTTCAGTACTATATCCCAGATTGGATATATGATGGCTGCTCTTGGGGTATCCGGTTATGGAGAGGAAGCGGGGTTGGGTTATATGGCTTCGATGTTTCATCTTTTTACACATGCCATGTTTAAGGCCCTTTTATTTCTTGGAGCTGGAGCAGTTATTCATGCCGTTCACACCAATTCTATCCGGGAAATGGGAGGGCTGCGCAAATACATGAAAACTACACACATCACTTTTCTTATTGCTACTCTTGCCATTGCAGGATTCCCCGGCTTATCTGGTTTTTTCTCAAAGGATGAAATTATAACAGCTGCCCATCAAAGCTATCCTCTAGTGTTTTATACTCTTTTGGTCGTTGCCGGACTTACAGCGTTTTATATGTTCAGGTTATATTTCCTTGTATTCTGGAATACGGAGACGCATTACCACCACAAACCCCATGACCCCGGAAAAGCCATGCTCATCCCTTTGATCATACTTGCCGTATTGTCAATTGTAAGTGGTTATATACCTTTTGGCGAATTCGTAAGCTCCGATGGCAAACCTCTCCATACTCATCTTCATTTTGATATTGCAATAATTTCCACACTTGTCAGTTTTGTAGGTATTGCGATAGCCTGGTTTTTATACAAAAAATCCTCTGATCTTACCTCTCATCTGATCGCTCGATGGGGTACATTCTATCGCTGGGCTTACAACAAGTTTTATATAGATGAAGTATACCTTTTCATCACGCACAACATCATTTTTGCATACATCTCACGTCCTATTGCTTGGTTTGATCGTCATGTAGTGGATGGGACCATGAACGTAATAGGTTGGATAACCGTAACCACCAGCGAAAAGATCAAAGGAATGCAGTCGGGGCAGCTGCAGCAATATGCATTTGCCTTTGTTTCGGCAATACTTGTTATCAGTGCATTTTTAATTTATTATTTGATAAATAACTAAAAACCACAGATAGTCATGAGTTTTTTGATGTTATTTGTGCTCGTACCGCTACTTACTGTTATTGCGATACTTTTTTCGAAAAATATCAGGCAGACCCGCTGGATTGCAGCCCTAGGTATGAGCCTGCAGCTTATTCTTTCGGCCGTCCTTGTGGTCATGTACTTACAAATAAGAGCAGCAGGTATAGCAGATGATTTTGTGATGGTGAAAAACCTGAGCTGGTTTCCGAGTCTCAATTTTAACCTGACTTTGGGGGTGGATGGCATCAGCGTTTCGCTTATCGCCCTGACTTCCATTGTTATTTTTGCGGGGGTATTTGCCTCCTGGCAAATGGAAAGTTTGCATCGGGAGTTTTTTATCTCTCTCATCGTTCTGGCAAGCGGCGTTTTTGGTTTTTTCATTACCATCGATCTCTTTGCCATGTTCGTTTTTTATGAGCTGGCCGTAATCCCTATGTATCTATTGATAGGTATCTGGGGAACAGGACCTAAGGAATACTCAGCCATGAAGCTGACCTTGATGTTGATGGCTGGTTCCGCTCTCATCATTGTCGGACTTTTAGGAATTTATTTTCATTCAGCTCCCGAAGGCGGTCAACTTACCATGAATTTGCTGGAGATTTCTCGTTATAAGATTCCTGAGAATGTTCAGAATTTTCTTTTTCCTTTTTTGTTTGTAGGCTTTGGTATTTTAGGAGCACTGTTCCCATTGCACACCTGGTCGCCGGATGGTCATGCTTCGGCGCCCACTGCAGTTTCAATGCTCCATGCAGGGGTGCTTATGAAACTGGGAAGCTACGGGGTCTTTCGCATTGCACTTTTTTTGCTTCCCCAGGCCGCACATAATCAGGGCGCTTTATTTCTGATTCTTGCAACCATCGGTATTGTTTATGGTGCCTTGGGTGCCATCATGCAAAAGGACTTAAAATATATTAATGCATACTCCAGTGTGAGCCATTGTGCCCTGATTCTATTCGGTTTACTTATGTTTAATCGATCGGCTATAGATGGCGCTATTTTGCAAATGATTTCTCATGGTATCATGACGGCCTTATTCTTTGCTCTTATTGGCATGATTTATGGGCGAACCCACACTCGAATGATTCATGAAATGGGTGGATTACTTAAAGTGATGCCTTTGCTGGGGGCTGCTTATATTATTGGAGGTCTTGCATCATTGGGCTTGCCCGGTTTTAGTGGTTTTGTTGCTGAAATGCTGGTATTCTTTGGGGCTTTTTCGCATGCTGATACTTTTCATCGCATCGCTACTGTTTTGGCCGCCAGCTCAATAGTCATAACAGCCGTTTATATCTTGCGAGTAGTAGGTATATTTTTGATGGGCCCTATAAAAGATGAGCACCATCGACACCTGACCGATGCTACATGGTGGGAAAAACTTTCGGTAGGTACGCTTTTACTTTTTATAACCCTTATTGGGATGTTCCCGAGTTTTGTTACCGAAACTCTTATAGGCAATAGCCTGGCCCCTGCTCTCGAAAGATTAATGTCTAACTTTTAGTGAAAAAAATACCATGACCTATTCTCTTTTAAGCATCATGCGCCAGGAACTGGGGTTAATCGTTATTACCCTACTGGTTCTTTTTCTTGATTTATTCGTCCGCGAAACTAATAAACAAAAGGTTTATATAATAACTCTAATACTCTTTGGAATCCACACGCTCGCTGGCTTTTTCCCCTTTGAGGGTGGCACTTTGTTCGGGGGTATGTTCCATACTACCCCTATGCATATTCTTATGAAAAATGTGCTCAACATTGGGGTGTTTCTTGTGCTGCTGATGTCGGCCTCGTGGTTGATTATGCCTCGAATTTCTGATAAAAGAAATGAGTTCTTAATGATTCTTTTGACCACCCTCAGCGGAATGTATTTTATGATATCGGCAGGTGATTTTCTGATGTTTTATATCGGGCTTGAAATTGCGTCAATACCCATGGCTGTGCTGGCTGCATTCGAAAAATTTAAAAGTCGATCGGAAGAGGCAGGGATTAAATTTCTTCTCAATTCAGCACTTTCAACAGGTTTTTTACTCTTCGGCCTTTCCTTATTTTATGCAGCGGGTGGCACGCTTTATTTTGATGATTTTTCCCATAGCATTTCTCAACCCTCTCCCTTGGTTGCTCTTGCATTGACGTTTTTATTGTCGGGATTGGCTTTCAAATTGAGCTTGGTCCCTTTTCATTTTTGGACGGCCGATGTGTACGAAGGCTCGCCTATGGTTGTTACGTCATATTTTTCTGTAATATCCAAGGGTTCAGTTGCATTTGTGCTCGGCATTCTCTTATTTAAAGTATTTCCTGCTTTTATAGGTTTATGGCAATTTGTTATTTACGCCCTGGCAATTGCAACTATGCTCATTGGCAACCTGTTTGCCCTCCGGCAGAAAAATATCAAACGTTTTCTTGCCTTCTCATCTATTGCCCAAGCAGGTTTTATTTTGTTGGGTTTGTTGCAGACCGACACCTTTGGTATTACCGTTATCATCTACTTTGTGCTGATTTATATTCTCTCAAACCTCGCTGCATTTGGAGTAGCTCAAGCTATTTCTGTGGCTACGGGTAAAGAAAACATTGAAGACTACAACGGTCTGTACAAAACCAATCCTAGTCTTTCCTTGATTATGATGCTCGCGCTTTTTTCTTTGTCAGGCATTCCTCCTGTAGCCGGCTTCTTTAGCAAGTTTTTTCTGTTCACGGCTGCGGCTAAGGCAGGTTATTATCGGTTAGTATTTATTGCAGTTGTCAACACAACCATTGCCCTTTATTATTACCTGCTTGTGGTTAAGGCTATGTTTATCAATCCGAACCCCAACCCTCTACCTCCTATTCGCTCCGACAATTATCTCAGGTCAGCATTGTTTATTACCGTTGTTGGCATTTTCTTGGCAGGTATTCTAAGTCCGGTGTTTGAGTATATGCAAGCAATTGTCGATAAATTTTAATGATTATGACTACTTTTTCATATAAACATATGGTTGAGGAAATTAATGGTGTAAGGTGCTCTGTGGTGGAGACTGGTGTAAACCGAACTAGAATGGAGTTTCTAAGGAAGTTATTGGAAATCAATGGATATAAGCTTCAAATTGAAGAAATTCCTCCGAGGGCGGAGGGTCAGGAAAGTACATATAAATTGGGTGTCGAAGATATTCTATTCAATCCTGTGATAGCCGTGTATGGCCGGCGATTAAAAGATTCTGAGGGAAGAGTAGTGACACCAGATTATTGGCTGCAAAAGTCAGCAAAGCCGAAGCCTTATTATTGGATTCAAAATAGCTGAGGTTCATGAAGTGGTTTTGCGGTACCATCGTACTGAAAATGTGAGGGCTACAAGTCCATACAAGGATAAGATTCCTATGATGGAAGACATTTCATGCAAGCCGCTGCCTTTGAGAAGTATCATTCGCAAGGCTTTGATGAAATATGCAACAGGGTTAAAATAATTAAAAACCTGAGCCCCAAAGGGCATGCTCTCTACCGGTGTGAATAGTCCGCTGAGCATAAGAAATACAATGGCAAAAAACCAGGCAATGAATAGGGCCTGCTGTTGATTTTCAGCCAAAGTGCTGATAATTAGCCCAAATGATAGGACTATCACAAGATACAGAGAAGCAATGAAAAAAACCAGTGGAAGACTACCTAACATGGGAAGATGAAAAATAAGCCTGGCTAATAAAAGCCCAAAGGCCAGATCGAAAAGTGCAAGTATCCAGAAAGGGATGAGTTTCCCAGCAATAAATTGATATTTTTTTATGGGGGTGATATTGATTTGTTCAATGGTGCCTCTCTCTTTTTCTTTAACAATATTAAGGGACGAAAGGAACATGCCTAAAATGGTTACCAAAACCGCTAAAATACCTGGTATCATGTATGTTTGGTAATTCAATTCAGGATTGAACCAATAGAGTTCCCGAAAACGAAGGCCACCAAGGGAGGGCAAAGGACCTGCCAGGGCGGATTGCAAATTTTTGTTGTAAAGTTCAATAACCTGAAATGCATAGCCGGTTCTTATACCTGCAGCCATTGCGTCTACTCCATCGGTAAGTATTTGCAGGGAAGGGGGTGGGCCCTGCATGTGCCTTGTAGCGAAATCACCCGGAATATAAAGAATTTGATGGGCTTTTCTTTGAAGAAGGAGTCGCTCTGCTTTTTTAAAATCGGAGCAGATGGCTACGACTTTAAAAAACTTGCTCCCGGCAAAATGTGCAATGAATTGTTTCGATTCCGTTGACACCGAGAAATCCACCACTACCAAACGGGTTTCTTTGACCTCGTAAGTTGCAGCAAATGCCAGCACCAGCATTTGCAATAAAGGTACTCCAATGATAATACGGGGCATAAGCCGGTCGCGAAAAATTTGGATAAACTCTTTTTGAATGAGGAAGAATATCGTTTGCATGATTATTCTAGCCTGATTTTAAAATTTTTGACACATAAAAGCATGAAGATGCAGACCATTCCTGCCAAAATAAGGGTTTCTTTCCATAGAATTTCAATTCCCACCCCCCGTATCATAATGCCTCTGATTATTTCTACAAACCAGCGGGCTGGAATGAGGGCTGAGAGATACTGGAGCCCTAAGGGCATGTTTTCGATCGGAAAAATAAATCCTGAGAGTAATATGGTAGGCAGCATGAGGGCAAACATTGATAAAAGCATAGCCACTTGTTGAGTTCGAGCAATGGTTGAAATATACAGGCCAATACACAGGGCAAGAATAATGAATAAGAGGGTTTCTGACATTAGTAGGGGTAAACTGCCCCGGAAAGGCATTTCAAACAGAAATTTTGAAAGCAGAAGGATAGTACATGCATTGATAAGGGATAAGCCCATGTAGGGTACAACCTTTCCAAGAATGATTTGATGGGGCCTGAGTGGAGAGACCAGCAGCAATTCGAGGGTTCCGGTTTCTTTCTCGCGGGCCAGACTGATGCTGGTCATCATGGCTGATAAAAGCATGAGAATGATTACTATGGTTCCAGGAATAAACATGAATACACTTCGGTTTTCTTCGTTGAATAGCATACGTGCCGAAACCTGGACCACAGGCGTAGAAGCATTCTTTTGTAAATACTCCCGATAAACATTCCTTAAAGTACCCTGGGTATGTTGCACCAAAAGATTGGCTGTGTTGGGATCTGAGGCATCGCCTATAACTTGAATGTCAGCAGGATATCCTTGCAAAATTTTAGATTCCAGGTTGTTGTCGAGTACAACAGCCAGGCGAATTTCCCCTTTGCGAAAGGCCTCTGCAATTTGGGATGGATGGTCCCAGATATATTTTACATGGAACCCTTTGGAGGCATCCAAGTGTTGTATGGCTAAGTCACTCAGTTTATCATTGTTCATTCTTACTATTGCAATATCTGATTCATTGAGGTCGGTTTTTATGGCATAACCAAATATCAGAATCTGAGCTAAAGGCATCCCAATGAGTATAAGCAAGCTTCGGGGATCGCGCAACAAATGCCGAAACTCTTTAATAATGAAAGCGATCATGCGAGAATATCCTCCTTTCCGGCTATTTTTAAGAAAACCTCGTGCATAGAGGAAGCCTTGTAATGGCTCAGAATTTCGTTAGGTGTGCCGTAAGCACTAATTTTTCCCTGGTCCATAATGGCCAATCGGTCGCAATACATGGCCTCGTCAAGATAATGTGTCGTAATAATTATTGTAGTATCTTTTAAGACTGCTTCATAAATGAGGTCCCAAAACTGTCGACGTACCAAAGGATCTACACCGCTTGTGGGTTCATCCAGGAAAACTACAGATGGGTTATGGAAGGATGCCACCATAAACGCCAACTTCTGTTTCCATCCCACCGGTAGCTCACGCGTAAGTCGTTGCGCTTGGTCGCTCATATTCAGCCTGTAGGATAATTCGTTGAATTTGCCTTTGATTTCTGATAATTTCATTCCATAAATTCCCCCGTAAAAACGGAAATTTTCCCATATTGTAAGGTCTTCATAAAGCGAAAAATGTTGACTCATATAGCCTATTTTAAACCTCACCGATTCAGGATTTTGACTTACCCCAGTGCCATCAATAAGTGCTATGCCTGCTGTGGGAGCCAAAAGTCCACAAAGCATCCGAAGGGTGGTGGTTTTACCGGCTCCATTAGCTCCTAGTAAACCAAAAATTTCTCCTTTTTTTACCCTAAAGCTGATTTTATCTACGGCTATGAAAGAGCCATACCGCTTTTCGAGGTTCTCAACTTCTATGCTCCATTGGGCTTCTTTATTCTCCATAAGTGTCTTTCATACGTGCAATAAAACAATCTTCTATATCAGGTTCGATGACATGAATCTGATAGTTTTGCTTAATTGTGCTTCTATCAAGCATTTCTCTCAGTATGTAAATTTCATTTGGGTTTGGGGTCGACACTTTCACTTCGTTTCCTGATGCATACACCCAGCAGTGGGAGGGTAGGGTTCGTAATTCAGGAAGTAGACGTGCGGGCCGTATTCCGCGGATGCTATACAAAGTTCTTTTATACGCCTCACGAAAACCCCCAGGCGTATCTACCCCCAACAATTTACCGTTTTTAAACAATGCAATGCGGTCGCATGCGCTTGCTTCATCCATATATGGGGTCGATATTAAAATAGTTATCTCATGTTTTTTTAAATTTTTTAATAACATTAAAAACTCGGCCCGCGACACCGGATCTATACCTGTAGTAGGTTCATCTAACAATAATATAGTGGGCCGATGAATCAATGCACACGATAGAGCAAGTTTTTGTTTCATCCCACCTGATAAATGGCTGGCTCGTCGCTTTCGAAATGGCTCGAGATAAGTAAAAATATCGCGCAATAGGAAATAATTTTCCTCGAGGCGAGTGCCAAAAATGTGTGCAAAAAAGTTTAAATTTTCTTCAACACTCAAATCAGGATAAAGAGAAAATTGACCCGGCATGTAACCTATAATTTTTCGAATGGCTTTATAGTCGACCTCTACATCGTATTTCCCTATCTTGGCATGGCCTGCGCTGGGGCGTAACAAGGTAGCTAGGATGCGCAAAAGCGTAGATTTGCCTGAACCATCGGGCCCAATGAGCCCAAAGATTTCCCCTTTGTTTATCTCAAAAGAAATATTGTCCAATGCCGTAATGGCCCCGAAAATTTTAGATATTCCTTGTAAAGAAATCATAGCTATTGAGCCTGTGTAAACAATACCTCACCGGGCATACCCATTTTCAAGCTTCCATCGTTAGCCACTTTAACCTTGAAAGCATAAACTAAATTTACTCTTTCATGACGAGTTTGAATCGTTTTGGGCGTAAATTCTGCTTCTTCAGCAATCCATGTTATCATACCGTCGTAACTTTTGAGATTCCCCAACCCATCGTCGATTTGAACCATTACTTTTTTCCCAATTTGCAGCCTTGGTAATTGATCACCTGACGCAAAAGCACGTAGGTATAGAGTATCGGTGTAAGCCATTCGCAAAATGGGTTTTCCCGGCGTGGCGATCTCGCCACATCTTTGATAAATATTCAATACTTGTCCTTGGCTTTGACTCTTGACCTGGCAGCGTGCAAGGCTCAGTCGCAAGAGATCTGCCTGACTTTTGAGTCCCTTCAATTCGGCTCCGATTCTTATGTTATGTTTCAAAACTGCTGATTTTTGTTTCTGTGCCAATGCTATTGCAGCCGTAACATCATCGTATTGCTTTTGGGTAGCACTTCCGTCCATCAATAGATTCGCTAATCTATGCTGGTCGGTCTCAAGATTGGCTATTTGCTGGTCATACACTGCAGCCTGGGCTTCATTGGCAATCAATCCAGCTTCGACCGCTTGTATTTGGTGATGAATTTGCTCTAACTTGATAAGCACCTCTGTTGAGTCGAGAAGTGCAATAACTTGTCCGGTGTTAACTTTATCTCCTTCATCTACAGTGAGTTCTAAAATTTTTCCGGCGATTTCAGGGGTAATATATAAAGAGGTAGACTCGAAATTTCCATAAGCATCTGCCTGAGGCTCTGATGAATTGCACGCTCCCATAAACCATAAAACGAGTAGGATAATAATTATTTTTCTCATAAACATCAGTATTTAATTATTTATTAATCTGTGCTTTTTGAATCTGGCAAATTCCAGCTGTAGTTTGTGAATTTCTGCCAAGATGCGAGCTTCTGCTTCTTCTGCAATACGCGTAGTAATTTCTGAACTGGTCAGTACTCCATTTTTGTATTGAGAAAGCGCTTCGGCAGTTATCCTTTGTCTGAGTTCAATCAGGCGTTGGTCCTTATCAATCAATGCCTCAAGCTTAAAAATTTCATAATCGAATGCTGTTTTTTTTACGTCGAGGGATTGGGTTAGGTTATCGATTTTGTTGGCAATAATCCTACGTTGCAACTGGGCAACCTCAGCCTCTCGATAGGTACGGTTCCACTGCGCCATGGGCAATGAAAGCCGAATGCCTCCTAAAAAATAGGGTTTAAAATCAGGATTGAGCATATTGAGGCCCGGTCGACCATAACCTACGTTTGCGTAAGCCGCTGCAATAGGTCTAAGGTGCGCTCTGGCCACCTTGCTGCGAATGTCAGCCACCTCCATGTTTAAGTAAAGAATTTTGAAATCTTTTCTGTTATATGCATCATGGGAGTTAAGCGTATAACTGGGAAAAATTAGTTTTGCGCTGTCGTTTAATGCAAGCCCTGTCAGTAGGCGAAGTTGTTCCATTTGGGAGGCATGCTCGCTTGCATTTTCTATAATCTTTTGTTCTGCTTGAACGATGTGGGATTCCCACAAAGAGCATCCCCCTGGAGTGATCCATCCGTTGGCCTTTTTGCTCATGCATGCGGTAAACTGAGCTTGCAATGCATTTTTCTGCCATTGCAAAATTTGAGCTTGCTTTCGCAAAAGATTAACCTGAAAAAAGATTCCATCTATTTGTTGTTCAAGTATATCCAGCTGCATTTCGTGATCAAGGGTTGCTATTGTCGCCTGAATCTTTTCAAGTTTAATTTGGTAATGGATAGTACCGCCATCATATATCAGCTGATTTACTTCCGCCCACAGCCTGTATTGATCTCGAGACATTTCAGGAACTATTATACCTGCAATGGGGATATCTACCTTTGTAACCTCCGATTGCCAACTGGCTTGTGAGTAAAAGGTGGCTTGCGGTAGCCAGGCCGAATTCAAGTTTTTACTATTAAGCTGTGAAATTTTGGTAATCAACTCCTCATTCGATTTTAGCTTGGAATGCTCACGAACAGCTTTACACGCCTCTTCATAGTGCAAAAGGTTGATTTCTTGGGCAAACAAGCATTCGATGCTTGCAATCCAGAAAATTGCCCCTCGGATGAGATTCATTTTTGGGAAATGCAGATGCAACAGGTTTTGGGGTTTCATACAGCAAAGGTTATTGAATAGGGTTTGAAAAAGTTATCTCTTCTTCCTGCTGTTTTCGTATCGATGCTATAATAAACTTGCTCACTTCAGCTTTTCGTTCGCGCAAAAACTGGCGGTATTCTTCAACACTGTTTTTGAAAAATACAGCTTGCAAAATGGGTTGAGCTACAAAAGGGAAGATACACAATGCAAGCATGTGGATGATAAGTTGACGAGGATCACAATTTTTGATGCTACCAGATTCTATTTCTTTA
Source organism: uncultured Bacteroidales bacterium (assembly GCA_937981455.1). Lineage (GTDB taxonomy): Bacteria > Bacteroidota > Bacteroidia > Bacteroidales > TTA-H9 > UBA2030. The sequence continues at coordinate 14,722 of CALJNV010000132.1, forward strand.
TAAATCTGAGCAATAAAAAACTGTGGATTGAGTCCGGTGCCGCGAATAAGTGAACTGATCCTCTTCGTATTTTGAGACAACTCATACAAAATGAATCCAGGGATAAAGGGATTTTCGGTCAGAATATCAATGTAATTGTTTACAAAGTGCTCAATTTTTTTGAATAGGGGTTCATCTGAATTTAGGATGACAAGCACCGATGGAACTACCTTTACAAAAGCTTCCAAAAATACCGTCTCAAAGAGTTTTTCTTTGGACCGAAAATAGTAATGCAACAGTGCTTTGTTGATTCCAGCCTCATCGGCTATTTCCTGCATACGGGCTCCATAATATCCTTTATCAATAAAAACTTTGCGCGCAGCTTCCAAAATGATTTTTTCCGTTGCTGATTCTTTCACCTTTTTCATAAACACAAATTTTTAACTATGTGGTTAATGACTGCGCAAAAGTAATTAAGAACTCCAATAATTTGACCAAATAGTTAATGGATTGTATATAGTTTTTGTTAACACAAAGATATTCATAGTGTTATTTTTTTACGCCAATTCAATTTTTGCCCATAGAGGTGGGTTTTGCACAACTCAAGAATGCCTTGATTAAAAGGGGGCGGGTAAAGAGGACGTGAGGGGTAATTCGTGGTAGCGAGTGAATGATTGGGGTATTGAAAGATGCTAAGGATAAAAAATGGAGCGCCATAGGTCTTTGTTTCATGAATGTTTGAGTGTTTAGTTTGATAAATCAATAAAAAAGCCCGTCCTCATCAAGACGGGCAATAATAGGTTGATGCCTATTTTAGAAATCACGGGATACATCCTTATCGCCTCTACCCGAGAGATTTATTATAGCCAGTTGTTTTTTGTTGCGTAAGAGGCGCATTGCTAACGCTACGGCGTGGCTTGACTCGATGGCAGGGATAATTCCTTCGAGTTCGGAGAGTAAATGAAAAGCTTCGAGTGCTTCTTTATCGGTCACAGCAAAATATTCAGCTCGGCCGCTATCTTTCATAAAGGCATGTTGTGGACTGATACCCGGGTAATCGAGACCGGCGGCTATGGAGTGCGATTCTATCGGGTTTCCATTCTCGTCGGTCAGGCAATATGAAAAAGTTCCCTGAAATACTGTGGGTTTTCCAAAGGTAAGGGTAGCCGCTGTTTTGCCGGGTTGAGCATCTCCACCCCCTTCTGCACCGTAAATTTTAACCTCCGTATCTTCGAGGAAACCTGAAAATAAACCTATTGCATTGCTTCCCCCTCCCACGGCTGCAAATAATGCATCGGGGAGTCGGCCTTCTTTCTGAAGAATTTGTGTCCTGGCTTCCTGCCCAATTACGCTTTGGAAAAAGCCTACCATACGTGGGTAGGGATCAGGACCTACCTGTGAACCCAGTAAATAAAAGATATCGGGATGACTGATGTAATAACTCAAGGCTTCATCTACGGCATCTTTAAGGGTGGCTGTTCCCCGAGAAGTGGTAACTACTTCGGCTCCAAGTAATTGCATTCTCTTTACATTTAGAGCCTGGCGTTGGGCATCTTCAGCCCCCATGAAAATTTTGCAAGGTATGCCAAAAAGTGCCGCAGCTGTAGCCGTTGCCACCCCATGTTGACCCGCTCCTGTTTCAGCCACGATTTCCTTGGCGCCCATGCGGTAGGCAATAAGTGCCTGCCCTAAAGTGTTGTTGATTTTGTGGGAGCCTGTGTGATTGAGGTCTTCTCTTTTCAAATAAATAGTACTCCCAATATAGTTCGATAAGCGTTTGGCAAAGTATAAGGCGGAGGGACGTCCTGCATAGTCTTGCAAAATATAAGAAAGTTCTTGGTTAAACTCGGGATCGCGAGCGAAGTAATCAAAAGCTTCTCCTAGTTTTTTTAATGGTTTGGACAAAATTTCCGGAATATAGGCCCCCCCATATTCACCATAGCGACCCGTATATTTAAGCATATGTTCGAGTGGGCGTACCTTGATAGCGTTTTTATTTTCAATCATGCTGTTCATAGCTTCAATTTTTATTGTTAGTAATTGTTGTTAACTTGCTGTTATTTAATGAAAAATACATTTGTTGGAAACGATAGAAACTTTTTGCTGGGTTGTTTTGCGTTGATTATTCGTTTTTTATTCAGGCGGGGCAGCGCCCGCCAGAGCCATCCATTCAGTGTATAGGTTTTATTCATTTTCTGAGAATTTTATTTGAGGTTGATTAAACGAAAACGCCGCAGGGGGTGTCCTGCGGCGCTATAGGTTTATGGTATTCCAAACAATGATTCAGCCTTAGACCTTCCCCCTTGTGTTTTTGAGGAAAAGCCACCACCAAGCCGTATTCATTGTTGGTTGAAGTATCATTTCAGTTTGAATTTCGTGAGCAAATATACAAATTTTTG
>CALJNV010000133.1 GCA_937981455.1 uncultured Bacteroidales bacterium
GGGTAACATATCATCGAATCAGTTTTTATATCTTTGTGTTATTCATGAATTCCAACTTAACCAAGAATAAAAAAAAAGTGATTATGAAAAAAATATTGATAAGTCTTTCAGTTATTGCAAGCCTTGTAGCATGCAAACAAACCGACACTACACAAAAACAAATGGATGCAATAAAAGCCAAGATAGAAGAATACGCATTGGTGAGACTCACAACTGATCTCGCACAGTTGAGCGAAAAAGAAAAACAAATGCTTCCATTACTTTTTGAGGCTGCGAAGATTATGGACGACCTTTTCTGGAAACAGGCCTATGGTGATAAAGAGCAATTACTGCAAGGGCTGGATGAATACACCCGACGCTTTGCCGAAATCAATTATGGCCCCTGGGAAAGATTAAATAACATGGAGCCTTTTATTGAAGGTATTGGCCCCAAGCCCCTGGGTGCTACATTTTACCCCTCAGATATGACCCTAGAAGAGTTTGAGTCCCTGACCGACCGGGCTAAAACAAGCCTTTATACGGTCATTCGCAGAGACGAAAAAGGCCAGCTTAAGGTAGTTCCATACAGCGAAGAATACAAAGATGAATTAACCCGAGCTTCTGCTTTACTTCTTCAGGCAGCAGCGATAGCTGAAGACGAAGGCCTGAAAAAATATCTTATGGCCCGAAGCAAGGCATTGCTAACCAATAACTACTTCGAAAGCGATCTAGCTTGGATGGACATGAAAAATAATAAAATTGATTTTGTTATCGGGCCTATCGAAAACTATGAAGACAGGCTTTTGGGCTACAAAGCCGCCTTCGAAAGTTATATTCTGGTTAAAGACATGGAATGGACACAAAAGCTTGCACATATCGCTCAATTATTGCCCAAACTTCAGCAGTCTCTGCCTGTGCTGGATGTTTACAAGGCTGAAAAACCCGCGTCCTCGAGCGATCTGGGAGCCTACGATGCCATCTATTACGCCGGTGATTGCAATGCAGGCAGTAAAACCATTGCCATCAATCTGCCCAACGATCCCGAGGTGCAAAAACTGAAAGGAAGTCGAAGGCTGCAGTTAAAAAATTCGATGAAAGCCAAATTTGACAAAATCTTATTGCCCATTGCTAACATGGTGATAGATCCCAAACAGATAAAGTATGTTTCATTTGATGCATTTTTCGAAAACGTTATGTTCCACGAAATTGCTCACGGACTTGGCGTTCATCGGACAATTAATGGCAAGGGTGATGTTAGGGAAGCTTTGAAAGAATCTTACAGTGCTATTGAAGAAGCCAAGGCCGATATCACAGGGCTTTACCTGGTAACACAAATGCATGCTATGGGAGAGATTAAAGATAAAGATCTGTTAGAAAATTATGTAACCTTCTTAGCCGGTATTTTCCGTTCGGTTAGATTCGGAGCTTCTTCGGCACATGGCAAAAGCAATATGATACAGTTTAACTACCTGCTGGAAAACGGTGCATTTGAATTCGACCCCTCTAAAGGGCTATATTCAGTTAATTTTGAAAAAATGAAAAAGGCCGTGTCTAATTTATCTGGCCTTATCATCAAATTACAGGGCGATGGAGACTATCAAAAAGCCACTGAGTTGATTGCCAATGAAGGTTCAATCCCAACGCAACTTACGAAAGCCCTTGAAAGAATTGCCCAGGCTGGAATTCCCCGCGATATCGTATTTGAGCAAGGGCCACAGGTACTTGGGCTTTAGTTTAAAATATTTCAAAATAAAGCATGAGCCTATTGATTTTTCTTAATTTTGTAGGGTGAAAATAATTTTCACCCTTTTTTCTTAACACAAAAAATATCCCTATGTCAAATCAAATGATTGAACAGAAAGTTCGCAGCGTAATTGAGCAAATCCGTCCATACCTACAACGCGATGGAGGAGACATCGAGTTTATTGAGCTAACCGATGATTTGACTGTAAATGTCAAACTTATTGGCGCCTGCGGCTCATGCCCATTCAGCATTATGACTCTCAAAAACGGCGTAGAACAGGCTGTTATAAAAGCTATTCCTGAAATTAAAGCCGTCGAAGCCATCAACCTTTAATGCATCCATCTAAAACACAATGTTGATTCTTAATTCAAAACATATCAAGCCTATGAAAAAGCTTTATATTATAATTCTTTCAGCATTTTTTGCATGGACAGGATGCAAACACGAAAAAGTTTACAACCAAATAGTTAAAGACCCAAAAACCGGTGAGGATATTTTGAGGGGCTACGTTAATATGGAAGGTCTCAAAAGCGATATTTTCAAAGAGGCATACATCCGCGGCTTAAATGAATATATGCCCAATGACAGTGTTGTTCAGGAATGTAAAAAATTGATGGATGGGGTGAGCTTCCGTATCATCATGGGCACATGGTGTTCTGACTCGCAGGAAGAAGTACCCAGATTTTTCCAGGTTCTATATACAGCTGAGGCCGACATTTTGAACCCCGAAATCATGGAAATCATTTGCGTGGACAGTAACAAAGAAGCCGGCGATGTAAGCATAAAGAAATATGATATCGAAAAAGTGCCAACTTTTATTGTATATCGAAAGGGTAAGGAAATCGGGCGAATCACAGAAAGATTTAATAATAGGCCTGAGACAGACCTTCTTGAAATTTTGAAAAAACAATAATGATAAAGATTTTGACCACCCGGGCCGAAGCTGCGGAATTTGCAGCTTCGGCCCGTTTTTCGGGCAAAAAGATGGGTTTTGTGCCAACCATGGGGGCCCTGCACCAAGGACATTTATCGTTGGTCAGCAGAGCCTTAGAAGAGAACGATTTATGTGTGGTTAGTATATTCGTCAATCCCATACAATTTAACAACCCCATAGATCTCGAAAAATATCCCCGCACGCCTGAGAGAGATATTCAAATGCTTATAAATGCAGGTTGCCATGCCGTCTTCATGCCTACGGTCCAGGAAATGTATCCCGAACCTGCCACGGAAACATACGACTTTGGCCATCTGGATAAAGTAATGGAGGGCGCTTTTCGTCCAGGACATTTCAATGGTGTTGCAGTAGTAGTAAGGCGTCTATTTGAAATTGTACAACCCCACCGTGCCTATTTTGGAGAAAAAGATTACCAACAGTTGGCAATCATACGCGAATTGGTAAGCAAATACCAACTTCCCGTCGAGGTAATCCCGTGCCCCATTGTTCGCGAGGCCGACGGGCTGGCTATGAGCTCCCGCAATATGCGACTATCGGCCTCCGACCGAAGCAAAGCCCCAGAAATTTATAGAATCTTGAAGGCTGCTCGTGAAATAGCCAAAGACCATGATGTTGCGACTGTCAAAGAATGGGTATTAAAATCCTTAAAAAGCATTGACGGATTTGAACCGGAATATTTCGAAATAGCCAGTGCCGAATCGCTTCTTCCCATTGATCATTGGGATGAAGCAGAAGTAGTTATGGGGTTTGTGGTGGTTTGGCTGGGTGGAGTTCGACTTATTGATAATATTGAATTGCGAAGGAAGCCCTCTAAGCCTTAAATCTCAAATACTATAAAAATGTAATAATTTTGCACCGCTATGAATATAGAAGTACTGAAATCAAAAATTCACCGAGCCACAGTTACCGACGCAAATCTCAACTATATCGGAAGTATCACCATTGATGAAGATCTGATGGATAGCGCCGGTCTCATTGAGAATGAAAAGGTGCATATTTACAACATAAACAATGGAGAAAGATTTGAAACTTATGTAATTAAAGGACCCAGAGGCAGTGGAGTTATTGCAATTAATGGGGCAGCCGCGCGCAAGGTGGCACCTGGCGACCTTGTAATTATTGTCTCTTATGCCTCCATGGATTTCGAAGAGGCCAAAACCTTCAGGCCTTTTATAATTTTCCCAGACCAAAACAACAAAATTCGATAAGCGTGAGCACCAAGCTTCGCAACGGATTAAGACTTATTTTTTTCCTTGGAATAGGAATACTTTTCATATATCTATTTCTTCATAATCTTTCTCCTGAACAAAGGAAGGAAATCCTGCGGGCCATGGGAAGAGCCAACTACTTATGGATTATCGTTTCGATGATTATTGGAATTTTAAGCCATGCCAGTAGAGCTCGCCGCTGGATTATTTTAATGGAACCGCTGGGCCATAAACCCAATTATGCCAATGTATTTTTGGCAGTATTTATTGGCTATTTTGCCAACCTGGCCTTTCCACGTCTCGGGGAAGTAAGTCGTTGTGGGGTGTTGGCTCGTTACGAAAAAATCCCTTTTAACCAATCGTTTGGAACTGTCATCACCGAAAGAGCACTCGATATGGCAGTATTCATTTTACTATTTTTCATCAACTTAGCATTACAATTTCATCTCATAAGCCATTATGTCGACGAACATGTATATACCCCATTATATCAGAAAGCTGAGCAAGCTGGGCATGTCAGTCTGCTTAAATGGATTATTTTGTTAGGCATTGGAGCCATTCTTTTTTTACTTTTCTCATTCCGCCGCCGGTTTTACCATTTAAAGACCGTTCAAAAATTAAGAGCCATGGGCAAAGGCCTATGGGAGGGCATATGGGCCATCCGACATATAAACAAACCGGCTGAATTCATTATTCATACACTATTGATCTGGGTGGCTTATTTTCTCATGGCATGGGTGGTTTTTTTCAGTTTAAAAGAAACCGCCTCTCTGGGTTTTAATGCCGGTCTGGCGGTTTTAGTGTTTGGATCTGTAGGCATTATTGTGGTGCAGGGAGGAATTGGGGTTTATCCTGCTATCGTGGCCGAAACATTGGTTTTATACCAAATTGCTGCACCTACTGGATATGCGATGGGCTGGCTCCTGTGGACAGCTCAAACGCTGATGGTTATCATAATGGGTGCTGCAGCTTTGTTAATTTTGCCCATTTTAAATCATCAATCATATGGCTTCAGGATTTTCAGTTCACAAGAAAATTTTTAACGGCACATCCATAGAATTTGACCGTTTGCTCGCATTTTGGCGATTCAAAAATTGCAAGATCATTTTCACCAACGGTTGCTTTGATATTTTGCACATGGGGCATATCGACTACCTCTACAAAGCCGCTGAACTGGGTGATATTCTCATTGTAGGGCTCAATTCCGATTCAAGCGTTACACGCATCAAAGGGCCTGGAAGACCTATCAATTCATGGGAAGCCCGTGCCAACATTTTGGCCAGTTTGCAGATGATAGATGCTGTAGTAAAATTTGAAGACGACACCCCTTTCGATTTGATAAAGCATATCACCCCAGACATTTTGGTAAAAGGGGCGGATTATAAACCCGAAAACATTATTGGGGCCGAATGGGTAATGGACAATGGCGGAGAGGTTATTACGCTGCCCTATCTGAAAGAATATAGCACTACTCTTATCGAAGAGCGTATCAGGCAAGGCAGATAGCTTCTTAAAACCGCTGCCGTATGGCAAAAGCCAAAACCGCTTTTTTTTGTACAAACTGCGGAGCCGAGTCGCCCAAATGGCTGGGTCGTTGTCCGGCATGCGGTGCATGGAATTCCTTTGTTGAAGAAATTATCAAACGCCCCGGGGTCACCCATCATGACCTATCAACTCAACAATTGCCTGTACACATTGACGAAATTACCTCCTCCAATTTCAGTCGAATAGTCACTGGAAATCAAGAGTTTGATAGAGTTCTAGGTGGTGGATTTGTTCCTGGTTCTTTGGTACTTATTGGTGGAGAGCCAGGCATTGGAAAATCAACCCTTCTGCTTCAAATAGCCCTTTGCCTCAAAAACATCAAGGTGCTCTATGTTTCAGGCGAAGAAAGCGATCAGCAAATTCGTATGCGAGCCGATCGTATAGCTATAAAAGGTTCTTCTTGCTTCATTCTCACCGAAACCTTGCTTGAAGACATTCTTGCACAAGCCCAAACCATACAACCCCATCTTATAATCATCGACAGCATCCAGACTCTGCAGACCCAGACCCTAGATGCCTCAGCAGGTACCGTATCGCAGGTTAGAGAATGTGCTGCTCAGTTGCAACGTTTGGCTAAAACCAGAAATATTCCCGTAGTACTTATTGGACATATAACCAAAGATGGCCTGCTGGCAGGGCCAAAGATCTTAGAGCATATGGTGGATGCTGTGCTTCAATTTGAAGGAGATCGCCACCATGGCTATCGCATTCTCAGGGCTTCAAAAAATCGTTTTGGCTCTGCCAGCGAGCTTGGTATCTTCGAAATGCAGGCTGGTGGGTTGCGCGAAGTAAATAACCCAAGCGAAATTTTAAGGTCGCAACACAACAGGGACGTCAGTGGAGTAGCTATTGCGGCAGGCATGGAGGGGATAAGACCGATGCTCATCGAAGTACAGGCCTTGGCAGGCGTACCCGTTTATTCTACCCCCCAGCGATCTGCTACCGGTTTTGATCAACGCAGGCTGAATATGCTGCTGGCTGTTCTGGAGAAACGACTGGGATTCAGACTCTCGGCCCGCGATGTATTCCTAAATGTTGCCGGTGGTATACGTATTGAAGATCCAGCAGCCGACCTGGCTGTTGTTGCATCTATTATCTCTTCATTGGAAGATATCCCTATCAGCCATGAAATTTGCTTTGCAGGCGAAATAGGTCTGTCGGGTGAAATCAGACCGGTTTCAAGGCTAGAAGCACGAATAGCAGAGGCGGCAAGATTGGGGTTTCAACAAATTTTCGTTTCACGTTTTGCACTTAAAGGTATAGAAAACCTACACCCCGATATTAAGGTTTCGGCCCTTGAAAGACTCGACGAGATGATTGCAGGAATATTTGGTTAATTTTGTTTTATTCGATCTCAGTAGACCTCAAACTATATTGTTATGAAAGAAGCCAAGGTGATGCGAGAATTTAACTTAAATGAAGAAAAAAGAGAAATCCTTAGCCGTTACCGCAGGCTGTTATCGGTCTATAAACCTAAACCTGAAAATGCTAAAGAAGATTTTGCGCTGATTAAAAAAGCCTTCAAAGTAGCCTTAGAGGCGCACAGCAACATGCGCAGGAAAAGCGGAGAACCTTATATATATCATCCCTTAGAAGTGGCCCGAATTTGCGTTGAAGAGATAGGGCTCGGCGCCACCGCCATCTCAGCCGCTCTGCTTCACGATGTGGTTGAAGACCGTTCCGATTTATATTCCCTCGAAGACATACGTCAGCTTTTTGGCGATAAAATTGCCAACATCTGCCAGGGACTCACCAAGATTAAAGAAATTTTTGACCATACACAACCCTCCGACCAGGCCGACCACTATCGCAAGCTTTTACTAACGATGTCCTCAGACGTTAGGGTAATACTTATAAAGTTGGCCGACCGACTTCACAACATGCGCACACTCGAATACATGCGCCCTGAAAAACAGTTAAAAATAGCTGCTGAAACTACCTATCTCTTTGCGCCCTTAGCCCACCGCCTAGGACTCTACGCAATAAAAAGCGAATTGGAAGACCTGGCATTAAAATTTACAGAACCTGAAATATATACCGAAATTTCTCGACGACTTGCCGAATCGGACCATATCCGCGAAAGCTTTGCTTCTGAGTTCCTTTATCCCATACGCAAAGAACTCAATGAAAGAGATTTTAAGTATCGAATCCTGGTGCGCAACAAATCGGTTTATTCCATATGGAATAAAATGAAACGCAAAAACATCCCTTTCGACGAGGTTTACGATGTATTTGCCATTCGCATTATTCTAGATGTACCTGTCCATCAAGAAAAAGCCGCTTGTTGGGAAACCTATTCCATTGTAACTTCCTATTATCGGCCCAAACCCGACAGATTGCGCGATTGGATATCTATACCCCGTGCCAATGGGTACCAAGCCCTGCACACTACGGTTATGAGCCATATTGGGAAATGGGTTGAAGTGCAAATACGCAGCGAGCGTATGGATGAAATAGCTGAAAAAGGTTACGCTGCGCACTGGAAATACAAAGGAGAATATTACGAAGAAAAAAACATAGAAAACTGGCTCGACCGCGTTCGTGAAATGCTTCAAAGAGAAGAAGCCGGCGCCCTCGACTTTATTGAAGACTTTCAAAGCTACCTTTTTACCTCTGAAATATTTGTTTTTACGCCAAAAGGCGAAATGCGAATTTTACCTGCAGGCAGCACCGTTCTCGATTTTGCTTACGCCATTCATAGTGAGCTGGGTCATAGATGCATCGGCGCTAATGTGAATCATAAACTCAAAAACAAATATTATGAGCTTCAAAACGGTGATCAGATTGAAATCCTCACCTCAAAAAAAAGTGAACCCACAGAGGAATGGCTTGATTACGCAAAAACCAGTAGAGCCAGAGCTAAAATAAGGGAGTACCTGAAAGAAAAGAAATTGCGTTTAGCCAAAGCCGGTCGTCAAAAAATTAAAACGGTTTTTGAAAAACTTCATTGGCCCCTGACCGACGAAAAGATTCAGGAAGTAATGAAAAAACTCAATTACATCGATCAAGAAGATTTCTATGCAGCTGTTGAGGAAGGGAAAATTAACGAAAACTCACTGAAAACCATCACAGCAGGAACCTCACGCAACTGGCTATCAATTATCAATCCTTTTCAACGTCATAAAAATCAGGCTCCTACCGATTCTTTGGTACAAC
>CALJNV010000134.1 GCA_937981455.1 uncultured Bacteroidales bacterium
AGAATATCAATACAGCCGTCATAAAGATCATCCCCAGGGAATATGGCTTTGCAGTTAAAAAAGGAGACACAATTCTTGTAAGAGAACTCAACAAAGGCCTCAGTCTTATTCAAAAAAGCGGAGTGGACGAAAAAATCAGAGAACAGTGGCTACCAGCGGCTAAATTGCCGTTGAGGTATAAGATTGCAATCAATGTAGGGATTTTCATTATTATAATCCTAGGTACTGCTTTATTTATTTATTTCATCTGGAACAGACAGTTAAAAAAAATCGTAGCGACTAAGACCCAAGAACTTCAACAGGAGCTTGCTAAGCGCAAACAAATTGAAGATGAATTGATAAAAGCAAAAGAAAAAGCCGAAGAAAGTGACCGGCTGAAATCAGCATTTTTAAGCAACATGAGTCATGAAATTAGAACTCCATTAAATGCTATCATTGGATTTAGTGAATTATTAGCCGACGAAAATGTCTCCAATGATGAGAGAAAAGAGTATTATGAACTTATCAGGACCAATTCAAATATCTTGCTCAATCTCATCAACGATATCATCGACATTTCCAAAATAGAGGCAGGACAGATGGAGGTTTTACACGAGCCAGTTATCATAAATAGCCTACTTTCATCACTTTACGATACTTATATTCAAGAATTAAGGGTACGCAAAAAATCAGCTATCAGTCTTGAATTAGTGATGCCCGGGCCGGAAAACTTATTTATTCTTGCCGATGAATTTAGGCTTTCTCAGGTGATTACCAATTTAGTAGTTAATGCGATAAAATTTACCACAGAAGGATTTATAAGATTGGGTTATGAATTACGAAAAGACTTAGGAGAGATACATTTTTTCGTGCAAGATACAGGTCCTGGTATTTCGCCGGAGAAACAGAAGATTATTTTCGATCGATTCCGGCAGGCTGAAGAAGGACTAAATCGGCGTTACGAAGGAGCAGGTTTGGGACTGTTTATTAGCAATAATCTTGTACAGATGATGGGAGGGAAAATTTGGTTGATATCGAAACTGGGCGAAGGGGCTACTTTTTGTTTTGCTTTGCCTCTACCTGCAGAGCAAACGCCATACAGCAAAAAACAAGCTTAGTATTTCTGAGGCACGAAAGTCTGTTCGTTGATAGGGGGCCTCACGTAATGGCCTGAAGGTTTTCTTGGAGGCAGTTCGGAGATGGTAGGTGGCAATTCCTCATAAGGTATCCTACTTAATAAATGCGCGATACAATTTAGACGTGCTCTTCGTTTATCGTCTGCATCAACAACCCACCAAGGGGAGATTTTGGTATCAGTATAGGCAAACATCTCATCTTTAGCCTGGCTGTATTCATCCCATTTATCGCGTGAGGCAAGGTCCATAGGGCTGAGTTTCCACCTGCGGGTAGGGTCGGCCAAACGCTGTTTGAAACGTCGTTCTTGTTCTTGTTCACTTACCGAAAACCAATATTTAATAAGAATTATTCCTGAACGAATAAGCATTCGCTCGAAATAGGGGCATGATCGCAAAAATTCCCAGTATTCTTCCTCGGTGCAAAAACCCATTACACGTTCTACACCCGCTCTGTTGTACCATGACCGATCAAAAAGCACCATTTCGCCGGCAGAGGGAAGATGAGCCACATAACGCTGAAAGTACCATTGAGTGCGTTCTTTTTCGGTGGGAGCAGGTAGTGCAGCCACACGGCATATACGGGGGTTGAGGCATTCGGTAATGCGCTTGATAGTTCCCCCCTTCCCTGCAGCATCTCTACCCTCGAAAATGACCACAACCTTCAAGCCCTTGACCTTTATCCATTCTTGAAGTTTCACCAATTCTACCTGTAGTTTGGCTAATTCCTGCTCATAAAACTTTTTCTTAAGCTTCGAAACTGATTCCGTTTCCGGTGGTTCTGGCCAGGGGCTTTCCCTTCGGGGATTGCGTGGAGTGATTTCGTCATGAAACTCTTCGCTAAAAAGCTTTAAGATCTCGTCTTGCATGGTATGTCGATGAAATATTATGTAAAAATAAGCCTTTTCAGCCTACTTTGCAATTTCTTTGGCCAGGAGTTCATCGTACCAAAACATCATATTGCGCATCAAGGAATTATGCACATCAAAATTAAAATCTTCTATCTTACTCAATGGCAAAACCTTGGGTGAAGTTCCGGTTAAAAAAGCCGCTTCAAACTGCCCCAAACCCTCGTAAAGAATTTTTTCTTGCCTAACCACTACGCTATTCATATATGCCAATTGCAATACTTTATGGCGAGTTACGCCCATCAGTACCATGTCCTGGGGGGCGGTGTAAAGTTCCTGATTTTTAACAAAAAACACATTTGAACGACTGCCCTCGGTAACAAAACCTTGCTTGTTGACCAAAATCACTTCATATACACCTTTCGATTCCATCATAGCCCTGGCAGCTTCTTTTAAAGGCACATTGCGATATTTAGTGTTGGGACTTATGCGCTCGCTGAAATAAAAAATAGCCTCTACACCTTGCTCATATTGAAGGGGGGCGGGGTATGAATGGGGAATATACCATGCCATGATGTGCTTTATGTTGGGGCAGGCCTCGGGCTGATAGTTTGCTGACAGCTCAATATTGCCATCAGGGTTTCCATTAGCCTCTATCATGGCATACAACTTTTCCGTAATTTCCTCATCACTCAGCCATAGATCAAATCCAGTATTGCGGGCCGAGGCTCGAAAACGATGGAGGTGATCGCGCAAAAAAATCAAACGACCTTTGATTACCCTGATTACCTCATAAACAGTATATCCCGCAGAAAGCAGACGTTCATCGACCTGGTCACAAACAAAAATATCTTTGTCAAACCAAATAAATTCCTTGTAGGGTTTTATCATCTGGATTAAATTATGAGTTGAAGCTATAAGGCATTGCTACTAAAAAGGCAGATCATCATCGGCTATACTAGAAGCAGAGGTTGAGGTGTTGTTTGGGAAACTGACGGACCGCTCAGGGGTATAGCCTATCTCAGGCGTTGGGGAAGAGGCCGCTGCTAGGGGAGCTCCACTCACTTTAATAATTTCGTTTGCCTTTACGTCGGTGTACCACCGCTCGTTGTATTCGCGTGATTCAATAGAAATATTGATTTTTAATTCATCGCCCGGAGTAAGGCTTTTTAATATCTCTGTACGCTCATTCCATGCTATGAGGCAGATTTTTTTGGGATAAGTCTCAAGTGTTTCTATGATAAAACTTTGTTTTTTCCAGTTTCCTCGAGCGCTTGTCCCACTCTGGGGCGCCAAAACCATTACAAGTTTACCATTAATTGTTAGATCCATAAGTTAACGAAAAAATTTTAATAGGTGATTTTGTTTTCTATTTCATTCCAAATTTGAAAGGGTAAGGTAGCATCCTTGGCATCAACATGAATGAAGGGAATGCTTCTAATTAAGGGAGGTGTTTCAATTTCGCGATAAATAAAGCTATCGTCGAAGCCTGCAGCGGCAGCTTCATCCTGCGTGGCTGCATAATAAACTCTACGAAAACGAGCCCAATAAATGGCTCCCAAACACATTGGACAGGGTTCACAACTGCTGTATATTTCACAATCATCGAGTTGGAAGGTATTCAATTTTTGGCAAGCTTCTCTGATGGCATTGATCTCGGCATGCGCTGTAGGGTCGTTGGTAGAGGTGACTGAGTTGGCCCCAATGGCTATAACTTCTCCATTTCTGACAACGATCGCTGCAAAAGGACCTCCCCTACCGCTTTTCACGTTTTCTTGGGCCTGTTCAATCGCCTGGTTTATATATTTTAAAGGTGATTCCATGTTGGAATTTTTATACTTTCAAAATTACAAAAACTGAGGAAAGTTAAGGCCAGAACAAAGGCTCTTAAATTCGCGAATCTTCGTTGATAATTTGTAAATAATTTGTCCACTTACCTTTAAGAGTGGGCCATTGCAAAGCAGTTTGTAAAACTCTTAAATATTCAGATCTGGGAATAGTTTCTGCCCCAAGGCTGATAAGGTGTTCTGTCTTCATTTGCGCATCGATAAAAAGAAAACCGTAATTGAGGGCAAATTGTACCAAAAAATAAAAGGCCACTTTACTGGCATCAGTCATATGATGAAACATACTTTCCCCAAAAAAAGCCTTTCCCAAACTTACCCCATAAAGGCCTCCCACAAGCTTTCCCTCAAACCAGGTTTCGAAACTGTGAGCGTATCCTGCTTTATGAAAAGTGGTATATGCCTTTTCCACCTCAGGGGTAATCCAGGTCCCATCTTGGCCTTTGCGGGGAGTGATGCGGCAAGCGTATATCACATCGGCAAAAGCCCTATCGGCTGTAACCTTGAATTTATTTTTTCTAAGAGTTTGCCGCAAACTATGCGATAATTTAAATTTTTCAGGAATTAAAAGCGTGCGCGGATCAGGCGACCACCACATAATGGGTTCACCTTCTGTGTACCAGGGAAATAGCCCAGAACTGTATGCTCTTAATAAACTTTTGACCCCCAGGTTTCCGCCAATGCCTACCAGGCCGGCTTCCTCAGCCTGCTTCGAAATAAGCATGCCTGCATATTCAGGATCAAATGCGATAATAGCCATCAGTCTGTGAAAAAAATTTTTCGGGAATAAACACCCTTTGTGGTTACGACCTGAGAAAAGTACCAACCTCGTGCCAATTTTCCCAATAAGATATATGAATCCTGCGTAGCATAATTTCTAGAAACTTCTTTGCCATTAATATCCACAATCCGTACCAATATAATTCTTTCTCTTTCTGAGGGTTTGAAATTCAAATAAAAATTTCCATTATTAAAAACAAAGTTACAATATGAAAATGAATTTTCTGTTATTGAGACCCCACCGGTTGAAAGGGTAAATTGATGAAAAACTATGGGTGCTACTGCGGGTTCGAATACGTGCCCGGCGGTATCGGCTGCATAAATATAGTATTGAACCGTATCACCTGGATTTAATCCATCAATAACTCCCTCAAAATCACCAGCGTATGGCTGCATGGGTAGGGTTTGAAAAGTTGTTTGGGGTAAAACACGATAATACAGCATCACCGAATCGATAGCACCCGCTGCCTGTACTTTGCAATATAATTTTTTCACAGGCTCATACGGTTGTTCTCCTTTAAGGGCTGTATGCAATATTCTTAAGAACTCTGCTTTGCACACTTCTCGTGTTACGCAATGTATAGCACCGTAAAGAGGTGTAAGGGTGCGGGCATCTACCATGCGTATCTCATAGCCAGGCAAGGCTCGTTTGTATATTTCTCGTGCAGTATCATCAAGCGGGTGATTATAGCGGGGCAGCACAACAACCCCGTTGGTCGTTAAAGAATTGGTGTAGGTGCGCATTTCATCATTAAGGGTAGTAGCGTAGCTGCCATCAGCTTTGGGCGGTGCAGGAATGCGAATAACCTTGTATGGCACCCCAAACTGATTTAGGGTCTGAGCGAGCTGTTGAGCTATACCTTCAATAATGGGATAATCGGGTAAATATTGCGGATACGAAGAAACCATTATAGTTTGATTGTCGATCATTTTCATAAACATATCAACGTGCATCCATATTCCTCCTCCACTATGCTCAAGCACGTCTAAAAAATAAAAATCATTGAGTCCGAAATAATCAAGAAACAGGTTTTTAATCTGATTTTGCGTGTAAGAGGGGTTCTGGTTATATATCCGTTTGCTTCCGAAACCATTGCCTGTACCATCCAATATTACATTACCTCCTTCCACCTCCACGGGAAATTGAGTGACCGGAATTCCCCATTGCCTTCCCAATTGTGAGGGAATGGAATCATCTTTGGGTCGGTTGTATTTACTGTACCGTGCATCGAGAAAAAAGCGCTCCCAATTCTCACCGTTGTATCGATAACCAGAGAACGGCCCATAATCTCTGATCCACAAGGTTTCCGTCCAGCCTGGAATGAATTTGACGTTTGTATAACCCACACCGTGTTGAAGAAGATAATAACGGATGTAGGACGTGTCATAAGGTGCAGGACCGGGATAATAAATAATCCAAACTGTTGTCACATCCTGTAGGGATCTGGCAATATTGGCAATCACCGAATCACGCGAAGGCGCATAGTCCCAGGTAAGTAAAACCCCTTCATTGTACTCATTTTCAGCAGGAAAAACACGAGACTGGGAATACAAAAGTATTGGAAGGGAAAAAACGATTAAAAACAAAAATCGATAATTCATAACTATTTTAAATAGGATGGAAAACGAGTCAAAAATAGCAAAGTGCAGGGTGTATGCACAAGATATTAAATCCGCTTTGATTAATTGAAGGCGTATTCTAATCTCTTTTGAAATTTCTCAATATCAGTATCACTTTTTCAAGCATTGAATCTGTAAAATCCAGATGAGTAACGAAGCGTATCGTTTGAGGGCCAAATGTTAAAGCTAAAATGTCATTATTTACCAAATGATTAAGAAATTTATCTGCAGGTAGATCATCTTTAAGTTTGAATATCAATATATTACTTTCCACAGGGTAAACAAATTCTACATAATCGAGCTGCCCCAGGGCATGGCCAAGGACCTGAGCCCGACGCAGATCCTC
This sequence comes from uncultured Bacteroidales bacterium, assembly GCA_937981455.1. GTDB lineage: Bacteria > Bacteroidota > Bacteroidia > Bacteroidales > TTA-H9 > UBA2030. Next base: position 6,551 of record CALJNV010000134.1, read on the forward strand.
TGTAAGAAGAGAGATGTTATTTTTCAGGGCATAAAGACCTGCTGCAGCTAAATAACCCACCTGCCGCATACCCCCGCCCAGAACCTTTCGAATACGTCGAGCGCGGGTAATAATTTCTTTTGAGCCCAGCAAGACAGATCCCACAGGTGCGCCCAATCCTTTCGACAGACAAATGCTAAGGGTATCGAACAATCGACCGTAATC
>CALJNV010000135.1 GCA_937981455.1 uncultured Bacteroidales bacterium
AACCCCCGGACGGAAAATATATAAAAAGAGGGCTAGAACAAGAAGCGCGAGGCTGATGAGTATAAATTGCCCCGCCAGTATAGCCAGACGTGCCTTAGGATTTTGCCCCCTTGCCTCAGATTCGGCTTTGAGTGACTCCAATACCTGAAAACGTTCAGGGGTAACCAATTCCCCTTGCGCGATTACCTTTTCACCCTGCTGAATCATACCTTGATATTCAGGCAAGGCAGCCAACATTTCTTCGGTAGCTTTTTCGGTTAACTGTCTATCGAAAAAAATGTTGTATGTAAGCCCCATTTCGAGAGCCAATTTAAGCTGAGGCCTTATTTCGCGAGGGAAATTTTTTAAATTACGCATGATATATTCATCAGCCGTGAGAATGGTAAAAAAATGCTTCAGAGGTACTGTTCGACTTTTATTGTTTACTATCAGGTGAATCACTGCATCGGCTGGTAAATCGTTGATCTCAGGCACTACCTGAATAATTCCACGTTTAAAAAGCGTATCGGCAATAACTAAAGCCTCTCTGATAAGACTATTCACCGCCTGATTGTAGCGCAGTGTGTCAGAGGGTCTCAGGCTCATAAAATCCATCAAGCTTTGGATAATAATTTCCTTCCGCGTTGGATATACCTCAGGATCGAGACGAAAATAAAGGGGACGTGTAGCCAGCAAGCGAGCCCTTTGTTTTTCCAGTTCTTCTTTAGTTTTCAAAATCGGAAAATCATAAGGTGCAATCAAGTCTTCGTGCATCCAAGGTTTGCCCTGACGGTATTCATACTTAAATCTGACTTCCCTGGGGAAAATAAACAGAATAAAAGCCAGTGCACTCATAAATATACCGGCTTTACTGAGCTCGTAAAGATGCCCGATCAAATATCGAATTGGCTTCATGCTACGATGATGAATTGCAGCACGAATGTATAAAAATTGTTAAATATCAGACGCGTTCAGCCCTTTTTCTTTCGTTGGGGTCCAGGATAATTTTACGCATGCGTATTGATTGTGGGGTAACCTCTACGTATTCGTCTTCTTCGATATATTCGAGCGCTTCTTCTAACGAAAATCGACGAGGGGGCGCAATCATCATTTTTTCGTCGCTGCCTGCAGCCCTTACATTACTTAATTTTTTTGTAAGAATAACATTCACTAGTAAATCTTCGTTGCGAATATGTTCACCCAAAATCTGACCGGCATAAATCGGTTGGCCAGGATTTATAAAGAAAGTTCCCCTATCCTGCAATCGGTCAATAGAATACGCAATAGCTTCACCCGTTTCCATGGCCACCAGCACTCCATTGCGTCGACCCGGTATTTCACCTTTCCAGGGTTCATAATCTTTAAACCGATGGGCAATTACTGCCTCACCTTCAGTTGCAGTAAGCAAATGATTTCGAAGACCGATAAGGCCTCTCGCTGGAATGCTAAATTCGAGATATGTCCTACCGTTGCGGCTTTGAATACCTTCTATGTCACCTCTGCGTTGGGTTACAAGGTCAATTACCTTACCACTAAATTCCTCTGGAACATTCACCGAAAGATATTCTACCGGCTCATGTTTTACTCCATCTACTTCACGAATAATTACCCTTGGCTGGCCCACCTGAAATTCATATCCCTCGCGTCGCATGGTTTCAATTAATATTGACAAATGCAAAACGCCTCGTCCATAAACCAACCAACTGTCTGGAGAATTCGTTTCTTCAACTCTCAAGGCAAGGTTTTTTTGAGTTTCAAGCATTAATCGATCATAAATATGCCTTGAAGTTACAAACTTGCCTTCCTTTCCGTAAAAAGGACTGTTGTTGATGGTAAACAGCATATTCATGGTGGGTTCATCTATTTTGATGGGAGGCATAGCTTCGGGATATTCAGCGTCGGCCACAGTGTCGCCAATATCAAATGCTTCGGGGCCTAGCAAGGCCACGATGTCTCCTGCACCCACAGGAGTTTTCAGACGTTCTTTACCCAGTCCTTCAAAAACATAGAGTTCTTTGATTTTAGATTTATAGCTTGAACCGTCGCGGCGGATGACGGCCACCTCCTGCCCTGCCTGAATGCTTCCCCGAAAAACTCTGCCCACGGCAATACGTCCTAAATAACTGCTGTAATCGAGTGAAGTAATCATGAGTTGCAGGGGCCCCTGCAGGGCCTTTGGTGGAGGAATGTGCCGGATGATTGTATCAAGTAAAATACTGACATCCTGTGTGGGCTTCCGCCAATCGTCTGACATCCAGCCTTGCTTGGCAGAACCGTAAAGCGTAGGAAAATCTAACTGATCGTTGCTAGCCCCAAGCGAAAACATAAGATCGAAAACTTGCTCTTGCACCAAATCCGGATCGCAATTGGGCTTATCTACTTTATTGATTACAAGCACAGGTTTCAGGTCTAGCTGTAAGGCTTTTTCTAAAACAAAACGAGTTTGTGGCATAGGCCCCTCAAAAGCATCAACCACCAATAATACACCGTCAGCCATATTTAAAACTCGTTCAACCTCTCCACCAAAATCGGCATGACCTGGCGTATCTATCACATTAATTTTTACTCCTTTATACTTAACCGATACATTTTTGGCCAGAATGGTGATGCCCCGTTCGCGCTCTAAATCATTGCTGTCGAGAATTAATTCACCGGGTTGTTGATTGTCCCGAAACAATTTCACCTGGTGCAAGATGCGATCAACAAGTGTTGTTTTCCCATGGTCTACATGGGCAATAATGGCAATATTTCTGATTTCTGTCATAGTCTCTGCAAAAAAGGGTGCAAAGGTAGGTAAAATTCAATTGCCTAGGGACCTGTTTATTGTTAATAATTTATATTTTTATTGAATATCAATCAAAAAGAGAATATAAGACCTAAAGGACTTCATCGAATTGCATCTTCACACTGAAAGCTTCGGGCCTCCTTGCTAAAATGCCACATATAAGTGTAGAATGATGAGTTTAATCAGATAATCACTTAACAATCATTGATTTAAAATATTAAAATTTAGCAACAATCGGGGCATGCGACTGCAAACTATGCATTGAGGGGTGAATTGTGGAATTATAAATTTTATTTTCCCCAGTTTTCACGGTCGAGGCTTCGGTAATGGATGGCCTCGGCGAGATGTTCGGTGCGTATAACCTGGCTGTTGTCGAGATCGGCGATAGTACGGGCCACTTTGAGAATACGGTCGTAGGCCCGGGCCGAAAGCCCAAGCTTTTCCATTGCATTGCGCAAAATTGTCTGACCGTCGGCTGGTATCTGGCAGAATTTACGTTGCAACATGGTAGTCATCTGGGCATTGCAATGGATGCCTGGGTAATCTTTAAATCTCTCTTCTTGTATTTTTCGGGCGGCTACCACACGCTGCCGTATTACAGCACTTTTTTCTCCTTCCCTTACCATAGATAGGTCGCGAAAAGGCACAGGGGTAACCTCAACATGAATGTCGATGCGGTCGAGCAAAGGGCCTGAAATCTTATTCAAATATTTTTGAACCTGGCCTGGGCTGCATGTGCAGGCTATGTCAGGATGGTTATAATAGCCACATGGGCAGGGATTCATGGCAGCCACCAGCATAAAACTGGCGGGATACTCCACCGTATGTTTCGCTCGGGAGATGGTTACAATGCGATCTTCCATAGGTTGGCGCATCACTTCCAGCACACTACGCTTAAATTCCGGCAATTCATCGAGGAAAAGCACCCCGTTTTGAGCCAGGGAAATTTCGCCCGGTTGGGGAAATGTACCGCCGCCCACCAGTCCCGCATCGGAAATGGTATGATGGGGTGCCCTGAAAGGTCGGACAGAAATGAGGGAGGCATTGCGCCCCAGTCGACCCGCAACAGAATGTATCTTGGTGGTTTCCAATGCTTCATGCAAGGTAAGGGGAG
>CALJNV010000136.1 GCA_937981455.1 uncultured Bacteroidales bacterium
GCAAATATTTTAAAAAATAATTATATTCATTCATCGAAGGGTCTACCATTTAAAAAATAAAGCCAATAAAAACCTGCTGAAAGATAATTTTTTTTTAAGGTAAAGGCCCTATGTGCATGGAGTGGTCAAGGTTTAACGACAAGCATCTTTAACACCCAGGGTGAAGAACCATCTTTAAGAAGATGTAAAAAATAGACTCCTGATTTCACGGAGGCAGGTAGTTTTCCAAGGCCTCCGGTTAAAGTAAGTTGGGAGAGAATTTGTCCCGAACCATCGGTAAGAAAAGCCTCTAGCTCCCGATCTTCATTACCACACAAGCCTTTTATAAAAAACTGATCGGAGACAGGCTGAGGGAAGAGCTGAATCGAAGGCGGAGAGGAGGTCGAAGGAGAAACGTTAATGTAATCGCAAGAGGGTGAGCCAGGCCGTTGATATATCAGTTGATCATTCACACTATAACAGCGAAAATGCCCCCCTTCGGATTGATGTAAGAGATCCATGTAAAGAGAGACAGGGAAAAAATAACCGGAAATTATACCTATCCCATCAGCCAAGGTATCGATTCGTGAAACGATGGAACCGTTTTGTAGCCTTACATCGTATTGCACTTCAGCTGCACCAATACTTTCATTATGAGGTGATTTTAAAAATAATCTTCCCTGAACGTCGGCTCTCATTTGCAGTGCCTGAGAAAAGAGGGGAGCAATGGCCACAGGATATCTATCGCCCGCGTGGGAGGTAAAGTAAAATAAGGTATCAAAATCTTCATTGTAATCATCCCAAACATAAACGACCTTATTCTCATAATAAGTAAGAGTTTTTCCCAGGTATTTAACCATAAGAGGTGAGCCTTCGCCAGGCACAGAAAAACGAGTACGCTGGAGCACCTGACAGGTTTTACCCAATACAACAGTATCATTTACATAGTCAACACTTATATAGCCTTTTTGATTTTGCGGCCCCCGATAATCGTATTTCCATGAAGCGCCCTGAGGGCACCAGTTGAGTCCTTGTGAAGTAGCACAAAAGCTTGTGCCAACAAAAACAAGCAATAAGAAATTTTTAAGGATAGATCTCATGCTCAAAGATTTTTAAGCAGATAAGGTTTTTGATGGTAAAGATTGAGGATTAATTCACCCAGAAGAGTATTGGCCCAAGCAAACCAGGGGCGACTGAAACGGGAGGCATCGTCTTTGTGGAACGACTCATGCATGAAGTAAGAGCCCGCATGTGTTTCGATAAGCTGGTTGAGACAAAATAAAATTTCTTCATCGCGCTGTGAAGTAAGGGCGCGCATAATGATACTCATAGGCCAGATGTGTTCCTTTCCGGTGTGAGGGCTACCTATCCCCTCCCCTGCCTGGCCTTTGATAAACCAAGGGTTTTCTTCGCTCAAAACAAATTCTCGTGTGCGGCGATAGATCTCATCCGAAGGCTTGTGAATACCGAGATAGGTTAGCGACAAAAGAGATGGTACATTGGCATCGTCCATAAAAATCTTATTGCCCAAACCGTCCACTTCGTAAGCGTAAATCTCTCCGAACACGGGGTGGATGCCTTTTCCAAACTTTTGAATACCCGCATTGATCTCAGCAGCCAAAGTGTTACATTCGCGGACCAAAGAGGAGTCTTTGAGCACCTTGAGAGCCATTTCTTCCAGTTGCTGGAGGGACTGAACAGCAAACAAATTTGAAGGGATTGAAAAGGGATAAAGGGTGGCATCGTCGCTGGGGCGAAACATAGAATAAATCATGCCCGTATATCGTGCAGGACGGCCTGTTCCATCGTGCACAGGGGCATCTTCCATTGCAGAGGTCACACGTTTAAAACGATAAGGACTATAGCCATTGCGCCGTTGTTCAGTCTTGAAGGTTTGCACTAGGGTTTGCATGGCATTTTTCCAACGATCATCGAAAGGGGTTGTATCTTCAGTGGCTTTCCAATACCCATAGGCCAGACGAATGACATAGCATAGGCTATCGACCTCCCATTTACGTTCGTGTACACCCGGTTTGGGAGCAGGCTGGTCAGATGACCAGGCTGAAGGGCGTGAGGCATCCCGATAAAAGCTATTGGCATAAGGATCAAGCAGAACGCAAGCCGCTTGCCGATTTACAAGGCCCCTTATTAATTTTTTCAGGGCCTCGTCGTTGTGCAACAGCTGAAGATATGGCCACACCTGCGCCGTACTATCGCGCAACCACATCGCATCGATGTCACCCGTTATTATAAAAGTATCTTCTATACCTTTCTCTTCGAAGTAAAATACAGTGGTATCTAACGTATTAGGATAGCAATTCTCAAATAGGCGGCGCAATTCAGGGTTACGTATTGAAGATGAAACCCGATTGATGGTTTCTTCCACCGCCTGACTTACAAATCTTCGTTGTGAAGGTTCCGGTCGATCGTTAGGAACCATCATCATCGTTGCTATCGACCGGTGCTGGAAAATAAATGAACTAGCAGTAAAAGCAGCCGTGCGAGCTAAAAATTTTCTCCGATTCATCACGAAGCAGATTTTAAATATAAAACAATAGCATTTAAAGGCAAAAATAGGCCAAATAGGTTAGAACTTAAAAACATATAAACAACCGGCTCAAGGAAAGACAGAGAATACAACAGATAATTTTCAGAAATTCTTTACAAAGAATGATTGGAGATAATTTTGATAGATAAGAGCTAGCAGCAAATGCTTTAGGCAGATTCTCTTTCCTTGATTGTGGGAGTGAATACGCGTGTTTGGTAATCGATGGGAACATTGGGATTGTTAAGGCGTTGCAGGAGCAAACGAACGGCTTCCCTACCCATGTCGTATCCTTTTTGCTCAACGGTTGTTAAGGCCGGTTCCACGATGGTTGCGATTGGGCCATCACCAAAGCCAATAACCCGGATATCTTCAGGAACCCTATATCCATTGCGCCGCAGCATTTGAATGGTGGCAATGGCCGTACTATCATTTACCGCAAAAATGGCATCAATTTGCGGAACCAGCGACAGGATATGGTTTTGCATGGTGATAACCTCCTCGCGTGTGTCGCATTTGAGAATAAATTTTTCTCTAATAGGAATATTATACTGACGCAAAGCTTCGAGGTAACCATCGCGGCGGTTTCTTCCTATAAGCAGATTGGGTGCTGCAGCCAAATGTAAGATATTCGAGCACCCTTTTTTGATAAGGTATTCAGTGGCCAGACGTCCCCCTTCAAAATCGTCCATCACCACTCGGTCGGTTTCAATGGCATCGCATATACGATCGAAAAAAACCATAGGAATACCATCTTCCCAGGCCTTTTTAAAATGATTGAAATTGGTAGTGCTTTTACTCATCGAAATAATAATACCATCCACCCGATGATCAATAAGAGCCTGTAAATTGGTGCTTTCGCGGAATTGATTTTCGTTGGATTGGCAGATTATAAGATTATATCCTTCGCGGTAGGTAAGGTCTTCGATACCGCTAATGACGCTTGAGAAAAAATGATGAACGATTTCGGGGATGATAAGACCTATAGTATTGCTTTTTTGTTTGCGTAAACTAAGTGCTAAAACATTGGGCCTGTAATTCATCTCATTCGCGAAATTGCGAATAAGGGATTTGGTTTTTTCACTTATGTCAGGATGGTCCTTGAGTGCGCGAGAAACCGTAGAAACTGAAACGCCCAATTTTTTGGCAATATCCTTAATGGTTAGCTTGTTATGCATAATTCAACTATTGTGCTTAGGTGGACAATAAAATTTGGTTGCAAAGTTAACTTAGTGTAAATTAGTATCTAAGTTTCAGCTTGCAAAATTAAAAAAAAAGCTTTTAAATTGCAAACGTTTGCGAAATCGTTTTCGCAAATTTTTGGGGTAAAAGTTAAGAATATCTTTAGAAAAAATTTGACTAAAAGCTGAAAAAGTCTATAACTTTGGAAGTGCAAACTTTTTAAATCAGCTTGCGCGCAATTTTCACAAGAAGAAAAAAATTGTTCGCAGGTATTTAGAATAAAATCTATTAATGTTAAACCATTACTAAAACCAGATGTATGAAGAAACATGCTAATTTGCTGAAGGGACTGTTTCTTTTCCTGCTCTGGGTTTTTGCCATACCCGCCATGGCACAAGACCTGACAGTTAAAGGAAAGGTTACTGATGCTACAGATGGAAACTCTCTGCCGGGAGTAACCATTTTGGTGAAAAACACCACACAGGGAACTGTAACCGATTTAAACGGAAATTACAGCATTACAGTGAAGAAAGGTGCTGTGCTGGCATTTTCGTTTGTTGGCTATCAGAGTCAGGAATTTGTCATTGACAAATCTCAGACCCTCAACGTTGCCTTAGCACCGACGATCACCAGCCTCAATCAAGTACTGATTATAGGGTATGGACAGGTGAAAAAAGGCGATGCTACAGGTTCGGTGACTGCTGTAAGCACGAAAGACTTTAACAGGGGAAGCATAACCAACCCCATGGAATTGATGGCAGGAAAAACTGCAGGAGTGCAGATTACAACCAACAGTGGAGCACCAGGGAGTGGGGCCACTATTCGCATCAGAGGAGGGAGCTCACTTTCGGCAAGCAATGATCCTTTGTTTGTAATTGATGGAGTGCCAGTAGATAACGATGGTATCGCAGGTGCGCGCAACCCGCTAAGCACTATCAACCCCAACGATATTGAAACCTTCACCATCTTAAAAGATGCAAGCGCCACTGCAATTTATGGTTCGCGTGCAAGCAACGGGGTAGTAATCATTACCACCAAAAAAGGAAGTGCTGAAGGAGGCTCTGCAAAACCCGTTGTTTTCGAATACAATGCAGGTTTCAGCGCCTATACAATTCCCCAAAAACGCGAAGTGCTTGATGGAGATGCATTTCGAGCTATGGTCACTGATAAGTTTTCCAATCGACCGGATGTATTGGCTTTGCTGGGAACTGAAAATACCGACTGGCAGAAAGAAATCTTCCGTTCATCCTTTGGGCAGGACCATACCTTTAGCGCAGCGGGCAGCTTTATGGCTGTTCCCTATCGCGCCTCGGTGGGTTATGCCAATTTTGACGGAATACTCAAAACCGATAACTTAAAACGTACTACCCTTGGATTAAATCTGAATCCAAGCCTTCTGGATAATCACCTAAAAATCAATCTTAGCGGTAAAGCGATGTGGATGAAACAGCACTTTGCCAATGAAGGAGCAATTGGAGCTGCACTGCAAATGGACCCCACAAAACCAGTGTACGACACCAACAATGCTTATGGAAACTACTGGGCATGGCTACAACCCAATGGCAATCCCGTAGATCAGGCAACCAAAAACCCACTCGCACTTATTGAGCAACGGGATGACAATGCAGATGTAAACCGTTTCCTGGGTAATGCTCAGTTCGACTATAAGTTCCATTTTCTGCCCGATTTAAGGGCTAACCTCAACTTGGGGTATGATTACTCCAGCTCCGATGGCAAAGTATTTGTTCCTGGCAATGCAGCCTTTGCCTTCGACCCGCTGAACGGAGGGGGGTCAAATACTAAATACGACCAGAAAAAACGCAATGAATTGCTCGACTTTACACTCAATTATGGTAAGGATCTGGGCTCATTAAATAGCAGAATCGACGTTATGGGTGGTTATTCTTGGCAGCATTTCTACCGCGAAGGTACCAGCTATACCACCAACGACCTCACCAGCTCGTTCTTTATTCAGAAAAAAGTATTTGATAGCAGCGACTACAAGACTGAAAGCTACCTGGTTTCATTCTTTGGTCGCTTTAATTATACCTTTAAAGGACGTTATCTGCTCACCTTTACCCTACGCGACGACGGTTCGAGCCGCTTTTCACCCGATACCCGCTGGGGCCTCTTCCCTTCGGCTGCTTTGGCCTGGAGAGTGATGGATGAACCCTGGATGAAAAACGTAAAAACCCTATCCCAACTCAAACTTCGTTTAGGTTGGGGGGTTACCGGTCAGCAGAATATTACTTCCAACGATTATCCCTATTTGCCCCGATATACATATAGCCAACCGTCAGCCTCTTATCTGCTGGGGACCAACTATATCATTACCCTACGTCCTGAAGGCTACGATTACAACATCAAATGGGAAGAAACCACAACCCTCAACGTAGGTATCGACTATGGTTTTGCCAACGACCGCATCTACGGGTCAATTGACCTTTATAAACGCAAAACTAAAGACCTCATCAACTTCATCCCTGTTCCGGCAGGTAGCAATCTTACCAATTACATCTTGACCAATGTAGGAAACCTTGAAAACCAGGGGATGGAATTCAGTATCAATGCCAAACCTTTCGTTGAAAAAGAATTTGCCTGGGACTTTGGTTTCAACGTCACCTATAACAAAAACAAGATTACTAAGCTAACCGCTACCGATGATCCAACGTATATAGGAGTGCTAACGGGAGGAATAGCTGGAGGCGTGGGTAACACCATCCAAATTCACAGTGTGGGATATCCGGCCAACAGTTTCTTTGTGTACGAACAGGTATACGACCCCAACGGTAAGCCTATTGAAGGGCTGTACGTTGACCGCAACAAAGACGGTAAAATCACCGATGACGACCGTTACCATTATAAAAAACCCAGCCCCGATGTATTCTTGGGCATCAATAGCCGCATGGACATCGGCAACTGGGATGTAGTATTTAGCGGTCGTGCACAGTTAGGTAATTATGTTTACGACAATTTCAGTTCTAACAACGCCACCTACGAACGTTTATATCGTCCGGAAGGCCCATACCTGGCCAACGTAGCTGCCAATGTAAACGAAGCCGGTTTCATTGTGCCGCAATATCTCTCCGACTACTATATCAAAAATGCCTCTTTCTTTAAGTTGGATAACCTCTCGGTGGGTTACACCTTCAATAAACTCTGGAATGCAAGTTCAAGGTTACGCATCTCGGGAACCATTAACAATGTATTCACCCTTACCAAATACAAAGGATTGGATCCTGAAATTTTCAATGGAATCGATTATTCGATGTATCCACGCACCCGCGTATTCGTTCTTGGACTCAATCTTAATTTCTAAATTGTAAAATATAAGAGAACTATGAATAAGCTAAGCAAAATATTTGTATTACTCACCGGTTTAGCATTCATCCTGGGGTCATGCACCAAGGACCTAAACACCACCCCACTCGACAAGGATGAAATCACCTCTGCACAGGTATACGAAAAGCCTGAAGCATATAAACAGGTTCTTGCTAAATTGTATGCCGGTTTAGCAGTATCCGGTCAAACCGGTCCTCATGGACAGGGCGATATTAGCGGTATTGATGAAGGTTTTGGACAATACCTACGAGGCTATTGGTACCATCAGGAACTTACCACCGATGAAGCTGTAATCGGTTGGAACGACCAGACCATTAAGGATTTCCATTGGCAGACCTGGGGTCCTAGCGATGTTTTCATTTCCGCTTTTTATTACAGAATCTTTTATCAAGTATCCCTTTGCAACGAATTTATAAGGGAGACCACCGATGAAAAATTAGCCTCTCGCAACATTACAAATCCACAGCTGGTTGCTGATATTAAAAATTATCGGGCAGAAGCCCGCTTTTTGCGCGCCCTGAGTTATTACCATGCCCTCGACCTGTTTGGTAATGTACCCTTTGTAACCGAGAATGATGCAGTTGGTGCATTCTTCCCCAAGCAAATCAGCCGGGCAGATTTATTTAAATACATTGAAGAAGAGTTGTTAGCCATAGAACCCCTGATGGTTGAGCCTCGCCAGAATGAATATGGACGCGCCGATAAAGCCGCCGTGTGGATGCTGCTTTCCAAGCTCTATCTCAATGCGGAGGCTTATACGGGCCAGGCCCAATATGATAAAGTAGTTACTTACACCCAAAAGGTTATCAATGCAGGTTATGAACTCGAGCCCAATTATGAGCATCTTTTCATGGCCGACAATAACCAGAGCAAAGAAATCATTTTCCCCATTAACTTCGATGGACGCTTTACCCAAACCTGGGGAGGCACCACTTTTTTGGTGCATGCAGCCATCGGTGGCAAGATGAACCCCTCACAGTTTGGTGTAAACGGCGGTTGGGGCGGATTGCGCACCACTAAAGCCTTTGTCCACAAATTTTACCCCGATGCCACCAAGAGCCTCATAGTTTCACCCCGCCCCAAAAATCATAAAAAGTCATATACCTTGCTTTATGTGCCGGGAAACTATCAAGGCTGGGATCCGACCAATACCAATACAGTTTTGGCTTCTGTATTGAACGATGGCAATTTCGAAGGGTACCTTTATTTCCCAAATGCTAACACAGAATTTAAATTCTGCGTAAACCCCGATTGGAGTGTAAACTATGGAGACGATGGAGCCGATGGCACACTCGATCCCAGCGGAGCCAATATTGTGGTGGCCGAGCCTGGCTATTACAAAATCAACGTAAACCTCAACGACCTGACTTTTACTTTCATCAAAACCGACTGGGGTCTTATAGGATCGGCCACAGCAGGCGGTTGGGGTAGCGATGAAAACATGACCTACGATGCATCCACAGGTTTGTGGACAATTATTACTGACCTTTCTGCAGGAGAGGTTAAATTCAGAGCCAACGATGACTGGGCCATCAATCTCGGTGATAATGGAGGCGATGGCATCCTTGAATATGACGGAGCCAACATTCCTATTGCACAAGCTGGTACGTATACTATTACACTGAAGCTGGGTATACCCGATTACACCTATACTGTAGAACGCTCGAGCTACGATCATCGTGCCTTGTTTTTTACCGATGGTCAAAGCCTTGAAATCAATGAAATCGGCGACTTTACCAATGGCTGGGCTATCACCAAATGGAAAAATATTCGACGCGATGGAACTCCCGGCAGCGACCTCACCCATGTCGATACCGACTTCCCCCTATTCCGCCTGGCCGATGCCTACCTGATGTATGCCGAAGCAGTGCTGCGTGGGGCTACTAACGGCAGCATGGCCGATGCTCTTACCTATGTGAACTTGGTTCGCCAGCGTGCATTTGGGGGAGAAACTTCAGGAAATATCACAGCTTCACAGCTCACCCTCGATTTCATCCTCGATGAGCGTGCCCGTGAACTCTATTGGGAAGGCCATCGCCGCACCGACCTCATCCGCTTCGGTAAATTCACCGGTGGCAGTTATGTATGGCCCTGGAAAGGTAAAGTGCCTGATGGAACAGCAACCGATGCGCATTTCAACCTGTTCCCCATTCCAGCTTCTG
>CALJNV010000137.1 GCA_937981455.1 uncultured Bacteroidales bacterium
AAAATAAAATGATAAGTATTTGATTGCTTAATTTCATCGAATGAGTTTTTAAAGGATATTAATAACAATTTTTATTCGAATGAGTTTTAAAATTTTTTTTGTGTAATCGAACAAATGTTCATTATCTTTGCATTGAATAAATGTTCATAATGTCTCCGCGATTCAAAATACCTCGACGAGTTATTAAAAGTCCTAAGATTCAAATATTTGTACCTGCTCATTCCCAGGTAGGAGAGCAAGAAGAACAACCTGTTTTCATGTTTTACGAGGAGTATGAAGCTCTTCGCCTCTGTGAATATGATAAACTTACTCAATTAGAGGCCTCCAAACACATGGGAATTTCAAGGCCTACCTTTACACGCATTCACAGCAGTGCTCTTCAAAAAGTAGCTAAAGCCCTGGTAGAGACCAGGCCTCTAAAATTTGTTGAAGGTGCTGGATACTTCGAAACCGATTGGTATCAATGCTTGGGATGTGGATGTTATTTTAGCAACATTATGAAACCTCAAACTCCTGGAAAATGCTCGGTTTGCGGCTCTTCTGAGATTATGCCTGCAGCTGATTCATTCAATCCTGATAAAGATTTGGATGAGAATGAGTTGCTATGCCCATATTGTGGCTTTCAGGAAAACTTCGATGCCTTGCCCCGGAAAAATCGAAAATACCGATGTAAGCATTGTGGTAAAGCGCTTGAGAATTTATAAATCATCATTAGGAATTATGAAAGTTGTAATGGCCTCAGCCGGCAACACTCAGCAAGCACTCATTAGTAAAATTTTTGCCCGATGTCCCTGGTTTGTTTTTTACGACACCGATACTGGAGCTATTGAATTTTATCCCAATACCTTTAAAGATTTATCAGGTGAAGTGGGCAAAGAAATCATGGATTTGATTTTATCGCGTAATGTATCGCTTGCTATCAGCGGGAGATTTGGTGCAAAGATGAAAGCGTGGATGGACAGCCGTAAAATACAAATGGCAGTTTATCATGATCAGCGGACTGTAGAGGAGATTTTGGATTTATTAAAAAGAAATGCCACAGACTCGTAAAATAAACGATTTATTAATGAACAACGAATTAAAACTTAAACCATGAAACAGAAGATTGCTATTCCCTTAGAAGGCGAAATGCTTTCAACGCATTTTGGTCATTGCGAAGCATTTGCATTTATTACCGTGGAAGACGGTAAGATTACAGGCTCGGAAATTGTTGAGGCTCCAGTGCATGAGCATGGTGGGCATCCTCGGTTCCTAGCTGCCCATCAGATAACAGACGTAGTAGCCGGAGGTATGGGTGGACATGCATTGAATATGTTACAATCCTTTGGTATCCGTGTGCTTTTGGGGGCCCCTGTAAAATCCTATCATGAATTGGCCAATGACTATCTGGCTGGAACATTGATAGCCTCCAACCAGCCCTGTAATCATCATGATGCACAACATCATCCTTAAGATTTTATATATCATTTGATGAATTATCAATTGGCAATATCATTCACACAGATAGAGCAAACAGGTTACAGAAGTATTTTGTGTTTGCCTCGATTGTGATTTTTTTATCGAGCATCCACAAAAGGGGTTCCCGGTCGCAATCTTGTCTGTTTTGGCTGCCAGGGGACCTTGACGAAATGAAAAGTTGAAAGGGAAAATGATGGCCCGCAGGATTTGCCTTTTCATGAGTTGAAACCATGCGCGGGTGTGAATATTCACATTCCCCAAATAATCTATAATATTTGAACGGTTTGCTGGGTGGGCATCGATATTGTCCCTAATCATATTATCATGTGGGATGAGGGCAAAGCTTTTATAGATGAGGTGGGCTGCCGTAAGTGCCGTATGTATATCGCTCGCTGCCTTGAAAAAGCCATTATTTTGTGATGAGATTATCTGCTTTGTCAAGGGCTATCGATGGGCGGTCCCCTATTTTAAAGGATATCTCTCCTTGTCGCTTGATTTTTAAGCGTGATTATTTATTTAGGTTGTACCAGATACATCTTGAAGTATAGTCGATGCAATACCTTAGCACTGAAACAAGCAATCATTATTTTTGCCGGTAGTAATTAATACAAAAAGTTATGCGTGAATATACACCAGGCATGCGTATCATGCATGAGAAATATGGAGAAGGAATTATTAGTCGAGTGAGTTTATCTAGTCTAGAGGTTTACTTTGCTCGAGGGGGAAAAATGGAATTTGCACGAGGAGGTTTTTCTGCAGAAATTGTAGAAGAATTGGGGCGGGCTCCTGGCGAGATAAAGCAATCCATCGCCAATATCCATGAAATTGAACGTTTGCTTTTAAACGTCCTCGATTGCTACAATGGATTACAATACAAAGCAGAAATGGGAGGGAAATGGGAAGGAGGAACTTTGATTCTTCAGCCGGGCAAAGAAGGATTGAAGGGGAAAGAAATTCCTATTGACACTTTTTTTCGTAAAATTGTGTTGGTGCGCGACAGGCTGCGTGTGCTCGAGCAGAATATTAACAGTCATCCCTCTTTGACTGATGTTCAAAAAGTCGAAATGCAGCAGTACATCACTCGTTGTTACGGTAGCCTAACGACATTTAACGTGCTTTTCGACGACCGCAATTATTGGTTTGTTGGAGAAAAATCGCAAAAAGATGACTGAGTTCTCAGCCCCTGTTGGGGTCAACCAGGAGCAATGCCATGGGCTGGGCCGGGTATTGGCTAAATATTCATTTCGAGAAGATTTTTATCATCGACCTTTTCTGTCGGTAAACCTTGATGCTGAAGCTAAATCTCGGTTGTATTTTTTTTCGGTCGGCATTTGCCACCAGACGTGGAATTTGGCCAATCCGGCTGCCAATTTATATGGGTGGGATTATCTTGAAGAAGGCTTCCTTCAAGTTTTTAATAAATCTTCATGGTTGGCCGATCCTTTTGCAGTCTCCAAAGTCTCTCTTTTTGATATAGCTAACGAGCTTGCAACATATTTTGTTCCACCTTTATCCTCCGTTTCTTCTCTTGATCGCCTGGAGGAACGCTCTCGCCTGTATTTCGATATGGCTGAAAAGCTGATAAATAATTTTGACGGCAGTGTTTTGCAATTATTACATCAGGCCGAAGGAAAGGCGGGTGGATCCACTGGCATTTACAAGCTTCTGGAAGTTTTTGAGGCATATAGCGACCCCTTGCGTAAAAAATCTTCTTTTTTCTTAAAACTACTGAGCGATGCCCATTTGTTTTTTGTGAAGGATACTGAAAACCTGATTCCCGTGATGGACTACCACATGCAGAGAGTGCTTTTGAGGACTGGATCTGTAGAAGTTTATGACAGCGAATTACGGAAGGCCCTGCTGTTTCGGCAAGAGCTGTTTGATGATTTTTCTATCCGAGAGGCATGCCTTAAGGCCTCATCTCTTATTGCTGCGCATGCAGGCAAGGGGGTGTTGCAAATGAATGATGTACTATATATGCTGGGGCGCAGTTGCTGCCTCGATCATCCTCTCTGTGCCTCAGGCCGGTGTGCCAAACAACCTTGCTCCCTCACGCGGACCCTGTTCCTTGATCATCACCCAAAATGCATATTTACGGAGGTATGCAAGGGAGCTCATTCATCAAAGTACAGAAGGCTTTGGAATCCAGTGGTTAAAACTCATTATTATTAATTGCTTGGAGTTATACTTAATGAGCGCTGGCTACCATTAAGGTAGCAACTATGGCCAGAAAAACGCCTACCCAATTGATGGGTTTTAATTTTTCGCGAAATAGAAAAACACCAGCAGTGGAGGCAATAGCTAAAATGCCTGCGTTGAAAGCTGGGAAAATAACACTGGCTTCCATGCTTTGCATGGCTTTCAAAAGGAAAATTGTAGAGAGCCAATTAAAACTTCCCAAGGCTATGCCCGTTAGGAGATTCTGCCAGTTCCAATATGTTTTTTGCCAGCCATTTTGTGCAGTCATCAATACAATACTTAATAGCAGGCAAATGCAGAAAATCACTGTAAGAAATGGCAGAAAGTGGGTGCCGATTGATTTTACCTGGGCGTATTTAATGAGAGCATCGCCTATTCCGGTGGAAAAAAAGAGTAAAAGCGGAAATATTGTACGCGAAGAAGCTTTGGAGTTTTGAGGAGTGCGTGAGGCAAAGGTGAGATAAAAGGCTATCAGGGCAAGCGTTATTCCGACCAGCTTCATGGCGGCTGCGTTTTCTGCAAGTATGAAAAAGCCCATCAAAACAGGTATAACCACCGACATTTTGCCTGCCACACTCGTTATTGCAAGGCCTGCATAACGTGTGGATAAGCCTATTAATATAAAGGTTACAATGAACAAGATGCCGCCGACTATTGCGTAAGGAAACCAGGGCAGTTGCATGATTTGATGCTGCGAAAAAAAACTTTTCGTAGCAACCCAACCCAGCGCAAATGCAGCAGCATAATTTACAAATACGATAGTGAGCAGGTGTAGCTTAAAATGATCGATTAATTTGAATGTAATGACTATAAGAGAGCTAAAAAACAAAGCGGAAAAAAAGTAAATCATTT
>CALJNV010000138.1 GCA_937981455.1 uncultured Bacteroidales bacterium
GAATGTACACTTCCTCACAGGCAAGAAATAATGATGCGGCAGCCAGCACTTCACAAAACAACTGCACCGCAACCAAAGCACTGCCAGTGCCGCTATCACCGCCCAGATTGCCCCAATCAACCCCACCGGACACGCCAGTAAAGTTCAATGAAAACAACACGCCCCACGCCAGTAAAAACATCAGCGTCAAGCTGTACACACCCACGGCATAGGTTTTGCGTGAACTATCCAGATGCATAAAGTTGGTAACGAACTTAATCGCCGTTGACGCAATCGGCACCAGCATTGAGAGCATTACAGCCAACCAAGGGTCTTCGATAAACACCGGATTGCTGCTCACCAAATTGGCGTAAACATTCCCTGCGCCCATCACCAACGCGATAGCCAAAAAGACGACCAATACACAAATCAAAATTTGATCGATGGCGCGCCAGTCCTTCCAGCGCACGGGGCCGTCATCTTTGCCACTCATCACGCGCCCACTTTTGATATAACGCTTGGTGCCGGACAGTTTTTTCTCCAGAGCATCCAGAGCTTTGCAGGACATTTTATAACGGTTGTCTAACTCGCCAATTTCATGATCGAGCTGTTCGGCTTCCAAGCCGTATTGTTGATCGGACTCATACCCGGCTTGCTCGGCAACCATTGCGCTGGCTTCTTTAACATCGGGGTGACGCAATAACTTTTTACCGAAGCTTGGCGCATTCGGTGCAGCGCGGCTGCGGGCCGCATTCGGGGAATTTCCAGCCGCAAGACGGTCTTGAATTGATTTAGGTTTAGCCATTGGCATTTCCTCATTTTGGTTAACAGGTGGGAAAAGACTATGGCAATTGAGGAGTAAAATTGGGAAACAGAGAGAAGCAAATAAGAAAAAGGCGCACCCATCCGTGAGTGCGCCAAGGGTAAAATATCAACGTGAGAAATGTTGAGCAATTTTTGGGTATTTCACCCGAAAATATAAATCTAAAATCTGAACACGCTCCAGCTTACGGCTCATGGCTTTAGGCTGCGTTCCGGAAGGGTCAGAACGCAGGTAATACCCTAACCAGCGCATATCTGGATCATCACCAAAAATTTCGTCAACATCACCCAACGGAAACGGCTGACCACTCGGATAGACAATTTCACATTCATAATCACGAAAACAGGCCGCTAGCTCATCCAGCCACTTACGCCGCCCAATCGGGATATTACGCGCCGCCATCCACAAACGACGGTAATAGTGAGGGTTGGTCAATTCAGCCATCGTTGCAACACGCACTAATTTTTTACTACTTCTCAGCATCGATATTTTCTCCATAAATAAAGTTGGGGTTCATTTGCGTGCACTTTAGGCTACGCAATCCACCTGTTCGGGAAACAGGGTTAATTTGATGCTTTGAAGTGCGGGCGTATGTACCGCAGGCTGCTTTGATGCAGCCCACGATAAGCCCGTATTCGGGTCTCATACTCCCCCCTGAGAAGATAAGGTTTCAATAATCGTCACGAGCGCCGCCAGAAAGATCGCTGAAAAATTCAAAGACCAAAGTTTTCGCCCCGAATTCTCGTAATCTCCAAAAATCGCAATATAAAGACCGATAGCGGCGTTAGATAAGATGATCCCGAGTACGATCAAGGATGCCGTACTGAAATCGTTGTAGTAAGTAGAGTTCATTATTTACCTCTCAATCTCCGCGTGGGAGTTAATCAAAGTTGAAATTGATGAGGTTTCCGGAAACGCTCTATAAGCTACTTTAAAGCATGCACTTCGCATTTCTCTTGCGAAAATCTTGCAGACCAATATTTAAGAACTATCTGTAAGGAGTTTCTATGTTTCGTATGTATATAGTTTTGAGTTATTATTGATAAGGCATCAATAACTTAGCTAGATAATTGCTTTTTAAGAAATGACGGATCGTAAAGAAAGGATCAGAAAATTATTTGGTGATCCAAACAAAGATAATCAATTGCAGATTAACAGGCTCAGACGTAGATTTGTCGAGTATATATCCAGTCCTGAATGGGAATTAATTAAAAATAAATATTCAAAGCTAGTAGAGAGAAATAAAAACACATTAGGCAAAAATGTAAGTGCTGAAATATTAAGAAAGTTCGCGAAAAATGAAGGTTATAAAAATACAGGACAGGACTTTAATTCTAGTTCTGAGGCTCGCCAAGCCATTGCTGAGTTTTTAACATCACCCGATATTGACTTTTTATGGCTTGATGAATTTGAAAATCTCGAAATGAAAGCGACGCAACTTCCCTTTCGGCTCAGCGAGTTTTTTGGTGTTGATGATGTTCAATTACATCGAAACTATGACGGAGAGTATTTAGGCAAAACCGTTAATGATGATGGAGCGGTTATTGAGCTGTCGATATCAAGTTTTAAGCGGGTAATTTCCAACACACATGAAAACGAACTGCCAGCATTTCAAATTGCTGTCCAAGAGTACGAAGATAAAAACGCAAAAGAAAGCAGGGACGCAGACCGGTCTATTAGTAAAGCGCCATTACGTTTCCAAGGTTGGGGCGCTTTTGCCGAAAAAGATGTCCTTATAATAATCCTAAATGCATATGGCGATATTAAAACCCGAATTTTTACCACAGCAGCCATAGTCGAGAAATATAATACAGGAAAGATTAAAATACTTAGGCTGCTTAAACAGAACGACGTTAGTGAATTAATATACAATTCGGAAGAAAGCTTAGATTTTCCTAAAATTGAAAAAATAATGAAAAACTGCTTTTATTTTCAACGTGTTGCAGATTTTTCTTCCCATAAATAAAAAAGTGTGTGAATAATGAGTGACGACAAAAAAGATGATATGTCGAAGAAAGAGCGTCAACAAGCAGTACTTGACGAGCTTTTAGGTCAAACACGGTTTAAAAGCCAAGAGCCGACAGATAAGGAATTGGAAGCTCAAATAAAGGGAGAAGAAGCCATGGATGAATTGAGTGAGGAACAGAGACGGCTAGGCATACATTTAACTAGCCATGCATTTAACCTCCGCGAAGGAAAGGTACGTGAGTTAATAGAACAAGGCGCACCTATAAATTTCATCGATGAACAATCAGGTGCAACAGCAATACATTTCCTCGCCGGATATTCACGTGAAGAGACCGTTGATTTTTTGATTAATACAGGGAAATGTGATCTTTTAATTCGCGACAAGATGGGGCGCTTACCTTCTGCCCGCGCTGCAGAGATTACAGGCAATATGGAACTGCACGCCAAGCTTATGAAATTAGAACTTGCCCAAGCCGAGGAGCGCGGCCTGACGTATAATGATCTTTATGGTTCTATGAGTCAGCAACAGAATCTTCCCGAACCAGGGATTTAGTGGATTTTCCACTCTCTTTCACTTGCCATAACAATATCCCCTTCGATAGAATCGAATATCAAAGGGAATATCGCTGATATTGGTTAGCGTTTATTCAAATAAACGTTATATACGACATATATCATTATGTTTGGTTTTGGACGATCTAAAAAGAAACTTTCAGAGCAAGAAAGAAGCACAATATATTTCTCACTGGTAACCGTTGGATGTTTATTTTTTTCTATGACTACGAAAAAAATAAACGGAGATCAATACTATTTGTTACTCGTTGACACAAAGAAATACGCAGGGAACAGTGATCAAAACGATCTGGCACAGATGTTTACTGATCAACTCGTCCAGTTAAACGGAATGCCACCTCATGACATTTTAGACTTTTTCAAAAAAGGGCGAGACCTTAATAGAGTGGAACAAGCTTCTATACTTTATAACTGTATAAGCTACGCACTTCTTGAAGACAACGAGAGCTATCACTCTTTATTTACGCACTTCTTGAAGACAACGAGAGCTATCACTCTTTATTGATGACAGTGATTGGAGATATAGCCCGAGAGATGGACGTCAACATCAAACATGTACAAAAGATTTTTAGCCAAGTTGCTGAAAATATACTTTACCAAAAAGTATTTGGTTATCAATTTGAGGATTCCGAACCAAGGCTGATTATTGAAAAAGCCTTGGCTAAAACCTACACCCCACTACAACTCGAATAATACTTTTGCCTATGCTTGGATGGTTTAAAAAGAAACTACCGCCACATCAATATAGAGCGCGTTATTTAGCACTCGTTAGCTGTGGTTGCCTCTATATTTCAATGTGCACAAGACGTGTCAATGGCAATCAATTTTTCTTACTTTTCTCCGAAATCGAACGCATATCGACCATAGAGGGCTACAACAATATTCTCACGATCATGATCGAGCAACTCGCTAAGCTAAACGAGATGACTTTGGCTATGCCCCACTACGTTATGGATCAGTTTCTTTTAGGGGCAGAACTTCGTTATGAAGACAGAAAATCCATACTTTCAATATGCATTAACTACTCACTTCTAGATGATGATAGAGATAACACCAGAAAAATCATGGAGTATGTTGGTAACTTCGCCCATGAAATGCGTATGAGCTATAGAGATGTAGAAGAGTTACTCGACGAAGCTACTAGTAATATTCTCTATCGAAAAGTATTTGAATATCAGTTTGAAGATTCCGAAGAAAGGCTGATGTTAGAGAAGGCCATAGGAAAGACATACTGTCCTTTGACAAATCAATAATCCTTATTCATGAGCCTGTTCAGCGACGTAAATTATAAGAAAATATCCGATCTCTATAAACGCGCTGAGCGTTGTTTTGAGAGTGAAGATTTCGTTAGCACGATAAAGCTGTCTTCTGAGGGAATAGATGTATTTAAGAGCTATCACGACTGGCCCAAAATAAGGGCTAAATTTATATCCCGAGAAATCATATTCGGTAACTTCTTAATATTCCGAGCCAAAAGCTTAGAACATCTTGCTTTTTCAAAGTCCAATGTAATGGAAGCCAGAGAAGCTTTACTTATTCTAGATGATTTGGCAACGGCCATAAAGATACTATGGGGTGTACAAAATGCTGAACGACCAATTACAGAAGCTATTTTTACATATGCGAACGTTCTTGTTTTTAGCACGCTTGAAAATGAAACCGAAAAGGCCAAATTTTGCTTGGAACATCTGCAAGAAGTAAAAAAAATTGCTGAATATTATAATGACTTATCTTTAAAAGCTGGAGTGCTCGGAAGGGAAGCTGATGTTTCTCTAAAATTTTTTCAAATTAACAAAGACAGTTTAGAACGCACATTAGAATGTCTATTAGAGGCTCAAAAGATATTCAAAAAATTAGGTGATAAGTTATCGCTGTTCTCTACCTATTTTCGTCTTACAGTTTGTTACTCCAAACTGGCCGTTTTAGGTAATCCCGAATATTGGGAAAAA
>CALJNV010000139.1 GCA_937981455.1 uncultured Bacteroidales bacterium
CGAGCTGCATAAACTGGAGGAAAATGTAACGGCATTTTCTCAAGAGGAAGGGTATCGTTGCCTTGGGACCAAAGCATTACTGTAAAATTTTCAACCGGCTTTAAAGTGAAGGCATCGTGCAAAGTTCCCGAAAGCTCCAAAGAATCTATCGTTGCTCCTGTACTAAATACATATTGAAAATCGGGGATAGGATTATTTTCATTAAGATCGGTAATGGCATCAGCAAAATAGAGGGAATATGTGGTATTGGACCTCAGACTATCTTTAAAAGCCACCTCCAATGTCCGCCCTTTAATTTTAAAACCTGGCCTGCTAAGGGTAGGTGGCGACATTAAAAATTTCTTTCCAATATCTTTGAGCACAAGAAACTCATCGAATTCCAATTTTATTTTACTTTCATTGAAATAGGTGCTCAGATTGGGGGGAGTAGCCTTAAGTAATTTGGGAGGCTCAGTATCTTTTGGACCGCCTTGGGGCATCACGGGATTGGCGCAGCGAATGATAACCCATGCCATCCATGATAAAAGCCCAGGAAATGCGATGCCTCTGAATATTTTTATCATTCTCAATGCTTATTTTTTAGAGCTCACGACTAAGAGGTTCAAAGGTAAATCCTTTTTCCAGGATGAACTCAACAAAACGCGGCAAAGCATAAAGCAAACGAGGAGACGCTTTAACGCTGTCATGAAAAACAATAATCTCTCCGCCTCTGAACGACTCGTTCA
Source organism: uncultured Bacteroidales bacterium (assembly GCA_937981455.1). Lineage (GTDB taxonomy): Bacteria > Bacteroidota > Bacteroidia > Bacteroidales > TTA-H9 > UBA2030. The sequence continues at coordinate 726 of CALJNV010000139.1, forward strand.
TTAATTTTTTCAATACATCCTCAGGATTCAGATTCTCTATAAAATCAAGGGAAAGCAGGGTCCACAGGATGATTTGGTATTGGGTAGATAAGTAATGGGCCTGCCGTAGCTTAAGGCGACCATAGGGTGGCCTGAATATTGGGGTTGGAACCAGTTGGTTGCACAGCTCAATGTCATGGTAGTATTCTTCATCAGGTGTCTTCCATCCATTGAGATGGCTGTAGGTGTGGTTTCCTGTGCTATGCCCCTGGTGTTTTATTTTTTGGAAAATATCCGGATATTTTTCTACATTTTTTCCTAATACAAAAAAAGTAGCTTTGGTATGGTATTTTTCGAGAATATCAAGCACACGGGGGGTAACCTCGGGATGAGGCCCATCGTCGAAAGTAAAGTAAAGCTTTCGGCTCACCTCAGGTATTCTGGTTATTACCCGGTTTCTGTAGATCAAAGGTATGAAAGCAGGTATCTTTCTGAATAAGCCTGACCAACATCCTTTCATTGACTTGTGTCTTTATAGAAACGGTTGTAATATAGCTGCAAGTAGTAATTAAAGGCTTCGTCAGGGTTTTCATCCAATTGATCAGATAAAAATTCCTCACCATAAGTTTTGGATAAAAAGCTCAACAATCCCAAGTTGATATGTATATCCTCTTGGTAGCGATACGAAAATTCAATGGGTAGCGAGAAGTAGTACGCTAGGCTTTGCCTGCATTGACTTGTTATTTCATTTCCCAATCTCAAACTTGAAGCCGTGTCACCTGCCTTGAGCAACAGATTGGCCATTTGTGCGCTGTAGTAATCGAATGGAACTACAAATGACGGAATATCCCGTAAACTGTGGTTTATGAGTTCAATGGCCCATGCGTATTGCTTATTTGAGATTAATTGACGGGCGGTAGCAACAACAGCACTTCGATGGGGATAATAAGCTCTGCGCAAGTCTTCGGGATAATATTTCAAAGAATCATTCATCTGAAGCGAGATATTTTGCATCAGAAGTGTGAAATTTTTTTCAGCATTAAGCACGCGATGAAAGTTAAGCAATGTATCGGGACGGATGGGGCAGAGACGGTAAAGAATACCTTCTATTCTAAAATAGCGATCCAGACCATAAAATGCATCATTTGAGGCTTCAGGACCAAAATAAATAGGCCGTTGCCATTGATTGTGCACAATTATATCGAGGGCCACCAAACCCGCTTTGTCGACATACCTGCCGGGCACTTCAACCATTATTTCGTCGGCAAGTTCATCGGGTTTCAACCATTGTCCCAGCTCAGAATTCATGACAGCTTTTTTATCCACCTTCATCGACAATAGCCCCGAGGGGAAGATTCCCAAAGATTCATCGAGAGAATCAAGGAAGAATGAAAGTGGGCTGAGTGTTAACTCTTCAAATAATTCCTCAAGGCTGTAGGGTTGAGGATTAAGGGAATCGGCATCGGGTAGATAAATAGCTTCCAAGGTCCCCGACTTAATCAAGTTAAATCCCAGGGAAAGGGGCAAGGGATCGGAATTATAAACCTTTCGCTTCATTTGCTCTATATACCAATCGAGCCCCAATAAGCTCAAATTGCAAACTCTAACGTCGGTGCGATATCCTTCTACCTCCTGTAAATACCACAAGGGAAAAGTATCGTTATCGCTATGCGTAAAAAGAATGGCATGGGGTGCACAGCTATCCAGGTAAGCCTTGGCCATTTGTCGTACGGTGTACCGGTTGGACCGATCATGGTCGTTGTAATTTTCGGCCAGCAGCAAAACAGGGACCACCAAAGAAATCAGAAAAGCCGCCCCCAACGCTGAGCTGGGTCGCAATACTTTTTTAAGTTGGACAAACATCCAACCCACCCCCAAACCCACCCAGATGGCAAAAGCATAGAAAGAGGCTACGTAACTGTAATCCCTCTCTCTGGGCTGAGGGCTATACTGATTAAGAAATATCACAATAGCGATTCCTGTCATCAAGAAAAGAAGTGCCACCACAAGCCAACCTTCAGGATCACGTTGATAGTGATAGAAAAGTCCGGCAATTCCCAAGAGCAATGGCAGCAAGTAGTATCTATTTCGAGCTTTACTTTTTAAATGCCCTGGCAGCAAGTTATCGTCGCCAATCAATTGTCGATCGATAAATGAAATTCCCGAAATCCAGTTGCCATTGCTTTTATCAGCCAGGCCCTGCCTATCATTTTGGCGCCCTGAAAAATTCCACATAAAATATCGCCAATACATATGGGATAGCTGATAATTGAAAAAGAATCGCAAACGATCCTTGAAGCGGGGCTTATACGATAGAGGTTCTTGGGTTAAACCTGCCCAAAAACGATATTCCTCGATGTGGTCTTGGTGTGATGAGTACATTCGTGGGAAAAACACCAATTGCCCAGGGGCATATATTTCTATCCAATTTTTACGCGGGTTTTTCACAAGATATTCACCTGTTAGCCTATCCTTCATATACAAAGGCCGACCATCTTTATAGCCAGATATTTCTGAGTTGTAATTAGGTCCAAACAAAACTGGCCAATCTCCGTATTGCTCACGGTTGAGGTACGCCAGAAGCCCGATGGCATCTTTAGGCGCATTTTCGTTGATAGGCGTATGGGCATTGGCCCTGATAACAATCAACATAAACGAACTATAGCCCAAAAACAAAAAAGAAAGGGAAAGCAGTGTAAATTCCAAAAAAAGTGGTCTTCGTAAGAATCTATCAATGAACCAGCCCAGCAAAGAGATAATTACAAGGCGAACAATAAAATTCGTCCATTCTTTGTAAAAAGCAGCCTCAGCCAGAATCATTACAGCCAGTGCAACGAGAACGACAAGAAAGAGCCTAACCCATATTTTTTTTTGAAAATAAACAGAAACCAATCCTGTTACAAACAAGCACAGAAAAAGCATTGCAAAGACCACGCTACCCGTATTGAAAGGCAAATGGAACAAATTAACAGCCATAAGCTCACTGAAGGCAAATAACTGAACTATCATAGGAATTATGCCATAGAGCAACAGGGCTACCAATCCAAATCCTACCGCCAGGGCAAGCAAAGTGCCCCATAGCGTGGGATGCCATTTCCGGAAGTAATACAAAAGCACAATAGCAGGAATAGTGAGAAGGTTAAGCAGATGGACACCAATGGATAAACCGATGCAAAAAACAATAAGAAGCAGCCAATGATTGTTGTTGATGTCAAGTTCTTCTGCTTCCCATCGCAAGGCAGCCCAAAAAACAACAGCTGTAAAAAAGGAAGACAGGGCATACACTTCGCCTTCCACAGCTGAAAACCAGAAAGAATCGGTAAAGGCATAGGCCATGCTACCAATAAAACCCATAGCCAAAGCCAGCCAAGGTTGCATTTTGGTATCCAATTCTATAGTTTTAAAATAGAGCCGGCGGGCCAGTAGTGTGATGCTCCAAAAGAGAAACATCACCGTAAGAGCACTGGCAAGCGCCGAAAGTGCATTTATACTATAAGCCACCTTATCGAGATGCCCCAGGGAGAAAAGGGAAAAGAAACGACCTAGCAATTGAAATAAAGGGGCACCCGGGGGATGCCCTACCTGAAGCTTGAAGGCTGTACTTATATATTCACCACAATCCCAAAGACTTACTGTGGGTTCTAAAGTAGAAAAGTAAATTACAAACGATATTAAAAAAACCAGCCCACCGCCGGCATTATTATATTTTTTGAAACTTTTGCCCATGCCGAAAAAATAATTCCATCAAGCCTAAAACAATTGCGAAATTACGCAAAAAGCGATCCAATGGGCAACAAAGACATAAAATTCATAATTTTGCCACCACAAAAAAACAAAAATATTAAACATATGTATCGTCTTGTTTTGGTTCGTCATGGTGAAAGTCAGTGGAATAAAGAAAATCGCTTTACGGGATGGACGGATGTAGACTTGTCAGAAAAGGGAGTAGAAGAAGCCCGTAAAGCCGGAAAGGCTTTAAAAGAGCATGGATTTAACTTCAGGGTGGCCTATACCAGCTATCTTCGCCGAGCCATCAAAACTCTATGGCTGATTTTAGAAGAAATGGATTTGATGTGGATTCCTGAATACAAGACCTGGCGATTGAATGAAAAGCATTATGGAAACCTTCAAGGCCTCAACAAGGCAGAGACTGCAGAAAAATATGGCGAAGAACAGGTAAAAATTTGGCGGCGAAGCTACGATGTACCTCCTGCACCCTTAGCCGATGATGACCCCCGTAACCCCCGCCTCGACCCCCGGTATACCGAACTGGGCGATAAAGCGCCTCTTACTGAAGCCTTGAAAGACACTATCGAACGTATCGTACCCTATTGGGAAAACGAAATATCAATAAAACTCCGTGAATACAAAGAAGTTTTGGTAGCTGCTCATGGCAACAGCCTTCGTGGAATTGTAAAATACCTTAAAAACATGGGTGAAAAAGAAATCATTGAACTCAACCTGCCTACCGGTATTCCTTATGTTTTTGAATTTGATGAAAACATGAATTTGATAAAGGATTATTTCCTTGGCGACGAAGAAGAAATTCGTAAAGCAATGGAGGCTGTTGCCAATCAAGCGAAAAAGAAATAAATCTTCATAATATCTTTTAAATACCGGCCTTGCCTCCCTTATGTTCATTGAGCGGAAATGCATGGCCGGTTTGTCATTCCAGAAATTTCTAATTTTATGCCATATAAACATTAAACTCCATGCCCGCGCAATGGATTATACCCGACACTCACGGCTATCTTAAAACCCTAAGAGCCCTCATCGAAGAGCAAATAAGACCTTCCAAGCTCGACGAGCTCTATTTCCTGGGCGATTATATCGACCGAGGCCCTGATAGCAAAGGCCTTATCGATTATCTTATCAAACTTAAAGACCAAGGCTATCGCCTGCGTTTACTCAAAGGCAATCATGAAGATTGGTGCATTCAAAGCTATGAAGAAGAGTTTAAGCTAAAGAAACGTTTTCTTGTTTTAAAAGAGAAAAATCACAAAAAAGAAGAATGGATGAAATTTGGGGGCAGAGAAACACTGAAAAGTTTCAAAGTAAAAAATTTAAAATATTTCCCCAAAGAATACATCGACTGGATGCTCAATCTTGAAATGTATATTGAGCTGGATAATTATATTTTGGTGCATGCGGGCTTCAACTTCGAAATAGACAACATCTTCGACGATAAAGAAGCTATGATGTGGGTAAGAGAATTTAATATTAAACCCGAGAAGGTGAGAAATAAAAAAATAATTCATGGCCATGTACCAGTAAGTCACGAATTTATCGATTTTTGCATTTCACGAGGCACCTACCCATTCATCGCCCTCGACAATGGTGTTTACGTCAAAAAAAAGGGATTTGGTAATCTTACCGCTTTCGAAATCAATCGGCAAATATTATTGGCTCAGCCCAGCCTCGATGATTAGCACAATTTACAGTCCTGTAAAACGTTATTTCAGTTGTTAAAGCCTTTTAAATCCCTATTTTTGCCCAAACTTTTACTACCCGTGTCCGATAGCTTAGTTATTATACCTACATACAACGAAAGGGAAAACATAGAAAAAATTATACGAAAGGTCTTATCCCTTACTCCCGAATTTGACATTCTTGTTGTGGAAGACAACTCTCCCGATGGAACAGCTGCTATTGTTAAAAAACTCCTTGAAGAATTTCCTGACAGAGTTTTTATTCAAGAGCGAAAAGGAAAACTAGGGTTGGGCACTGCCTACATCCACGGTTTTAAGTGGGCATTGCAACGACCTTATGAGTTTATTTATGAAATGGATGCCGATTTCTCGCACAATCCCGATGACTTAGTACGTTTGCGTCAGGCCGCTATCGAGGGGGCCGACCTCGTCATTGGATCACGCTATATCACAGGGGTAAATGTGGTAAATTGGCCAATGAGTCGCGTGTTGATGTCATATTTTGCTTCAAAATACGTTCGTTTTATCACCCGCATGAAGGTTCACGATACAACGGCTGG
>CALJNV010000140.1 GCA_937981455.1 uncultured Bacteroidales bacterium
ATACTCATCATTTTCGGTATATATGCCGGAAAAGAATATTTTGCTGCCTTGATGTTGATAGCCGGAATTCTTTCATTGCATGAGCTTTACAATATCATTATTCCAGGCAATCGGCCAATTTATATTGCTGGGATGTTCACAGGTCTACTCATTTATGTAAGTTTTACATTCATTGCATTTTCTGAACCCGCATTTTTTATCAAGGCTTTGGCCCTTTCCCTGCCCGGCATCCCCATACTTTTTATTACAGCGCTGTACCAGAAAAGCTCCAGAGCCTTTACCCATGCAGCCCTTGCCTATACAGGGGCTATTTATAACTTTTTCCCTTTAGCGTTATTAAATATCATGTTCAATCCTTACATCGTAAAAGTTGATTCCCCCCAAAAGATAGTACTGGGATTTTTTTTATTGGTATGGACCAATGATACCTTAGCCTATCTCATTGGAATGAGCCTGGGAAAACATAAACTTTTTGAAAGGCACTCCCCACGAAAGACCTGGGAGGGGACTCTGGGTGGGATCTTATTCACCCTCATTGCTTCTTGGCTGCTGTGGAGATTTTTCGGTCAATTAAATCTCGAGCAATGGGTTATAATGGGCTTGCTCATTTCCATTGTCGGATTATATGGCGACTTGGCCGAAAGCATGATTAAAAGGGAGGCAAACGTCAAAGACAGTGGAACTCTTCTCCCCGGACATGGAGGCGTGCTCGACCGCTTTGATGCTACCCTATTGGCAGCCCCAGCAGCGCTGGCTTATCTTATTTTATCCACGTAAATTTGCAAACCATTCATCCTTGCATTCCAATTTAACTTTACTCCAATGCCAAGCTTACACAAAGAAGGTTTCAAAATTGTACCCTTGCTAGGAGGAGTTCTACTAATTTTGGCTGGAGCAATGACCTTCATCCTTCCTGAATTTACAGGCAAGCATTGTATCATATGGGGCTCATTTTTAGTCATACTCACGCTGATCATTCGCTTTTTCAGAGAGCCCAGGCGTCTAAGCCCTCAAAACAGCCAGCAGGTTTTTAGTGCAGCCGATGGCGAAATAGTAGTTATTGAAGAGACTATCGAAAAGGAATACTTCAAAGATCGACGCATTCAGGTTTCCACATTTATGTCCATTTATAATGTACATATCAATTGGGCCCCTGTCACAGGTGAAATTGTTTATCAGAAATATTTTCCAGGGAAGTTTTTACCGGCCTGGATGCCCAAATCATCGGAGCTAAATGAGAGAAATACCTTTGTAATTAAGACAGAAGGCAGACAAGAAATATTGGTGCGACAGATTGCCGGTACTGTAGCTCGACGCATAGCCTGGTACATGAAACCCGGTGACCGGGTTCATCCAGGCGATCAATTAGGATTCATTCGTTTCGGAAGCCGGGTAGATATCTTCCTTCCCCTGGGCAGCGAGGTAAAGGTAAAGTTGGGGCAAAAAGTTAAAGGTAGCGAAACCTTACTTGCAGAGCTTCATTCAAACGCATTGTACTATGACTAATTTCTCCCCACTCCCTCCTCAACCCCCACGAATTGCCGTGTTTCCTGGCTCCTTCGACCCCCTTACGGCCGGTCATTATGGCCTGGTAATCAGAGCCTTGGCCTTCTTCGATCGCATCATCATTGCTATTGGGAACAATGCCGATAAAAAAGCATACTTCTCGCCTGAAATTCGCTTTCAAATGATTCAGGACATTTTCAAAGATCAACCTCGGGTTGAAATTGCAATATACTCCGGCCTCACAGTGAATTTCTGCAAAGGAAAAAGAGCACAATTTATCCTTAGAGGCCTCCGAACCTCAGCCGATTTTGAATTCGAAAGAGTGGTTGCCCAGGTCAATCGAAGACTTCACCCCGACATCGAAACAATTTTTCTACTCACCGCTCCAGAACATAGCTTCATCTCCAGTTCTATCGTAAGAGAAGTGCTGGCAAATGGTGGTGACCCCACACCCTTCTTACCCCCTGGGCTCGACCTCAATAAATACCCATGCAATCGATAAATCGATTTTTTGGGGGATCAAGCGCTTGAACCATAATTCAACACAACCCTTGAAAATGTTGCCTTAGCACTATGAAAATAAAATCCATAGTAATTACCCATTGGCTGATGGTCCTTGCGGGTCTTAATATGGCACAGCCGGTAACTATTCATGGGCATTTTCCAAAGGCAAGCGGTGAAACCGTTTATCTCATAGGATACACAGATTATTTAAGCCAAAAAGAGAAAGTCTGGGCCCAAGAAATACTGGACAAAGACGGCCATTTTACACTTCAGGTCAACCTGCAACATACGTCCCCCCTATTTCTTGAAATTGCCTTTTATAGGTGCAGTTTCTTTGCGCCTCCAGGCTCTTCATGGTATTTTTCCTCTGATGAATTTCATGTAATTGAAAATGGAAATCCTCTCCTGCCCCAGTCTGTCCTTCCATGCAAAATCAAAGGGCCCAACTCTGATTCTTTATGGCGCCTGATAGATTCACAAATCTCCAAATTTGTAGATACAGCTGCTTATGAGATTTATTTAAAACGAAATACCGCCCTGCTTGATTCACTCCTTCACCGGATTCTTAATGCAAGGGTTGAGGATGAATTTTTTCGCACAAACATTCCATTCTATTTAGCTACCCTCTATCCCACAGCGCATCTGCCTATAGGCATTTCATCGTTGCAAGAAATAAAGCACGATTACACCTCATGGTTCTTTTATCTGTGGCTCGAAGACTACCTTACCAAAACCCTTACCCGAGAAAATCCTCTTTCGGCCCAGTCCCATCTTACTCGAAGCCTCGTCAAGGCGGTCAATAAAGATGAAAACCTGGATACAATAAAAATGTTGATAAAGACGCAATTTCAAATCGAAGACCCGTTTTTATCGGACCTGCTCACCCTGACAGCCTTAAAAATATTTTACAAAACTCCTATTTTCCAAAATAAATCCGTCCTCAAACTCATAAAACAAATGCCAGCACACTCTTCGTATCAGGCAATTGCATCGATGGCTGAGAACCTGGTTCAACGTTTTACCGCATATGCACCCGGAACAAAATCACCTGATTTTAAAGTTTTAACGACTAAGGGTGATACCCTTGACACACAAAAACTTAAAGGCCGCCCGTTCTACATGGTATTTGCGCGGCAGCACTGTAGCACTTGCCTCAACAGCCTCGAGCTTCTTCGTCCATTGTATCAACGATACAAAGACAGAGTGGAAATCATAAGCTTTTTTACCTCACACGACACACTCTCAGAAGCCAGATTTACTGGACGTATGAATTATCCTTGGCCCGTTTCGGTGGTCGGGAGGAATTACGACTTTTTAAGAGCTTTCCAGGCCTATTCTTTACCCCTTGAGATATTCATTAACGAAAACGGCGAAATTATTGCATGGCCCGCTTACCGCCCTGGGGAGGGATTAGAGGCAATTTTAGAAAAAATGTTAGCCAGTCCTTCTACTCCGAGGCGCTCTCCAATTCAGCGAAAAGAGTAAAATGAACCCGGCCATATATTTTATGAGCCACAAAACGGGGATGTGATGCAAAATTGTATGCTTCGGGGTGTTCCAAAATGAACCATCCGCCGGGATGAAGCAAACAATGGGAGAAAACCAGGTCAGGTAGAGTTGGCAAAGAGGCAAGGTCGAATGGGGGGTCGGCGAAAATAATATCGTAACGCTGCGTGTGTGTGTTAAGAAAAACAAACACATCATGCCGGATTACCGTTAGGTTGGAAAAGCCGAGTTTTTGGGCTGCTTGCTGCACCCATTCAGCACATCGGGGATTTTGATCAATAGCGGTCACATGCCCAACGCCACGACTGCAAAATTCGAATGAAATATTGCCCGTACCCGCAAAAAGATCCAATACGTTCAGGCCTTCCATTTCCCAATTGTGCTCTATAACATTAAAAATACCCTCCTTAGCCATGTCGGTGGTGGGTCGCACAGGCAGATTAGCAGGAGGTCTTAATATTTTCCCTTTATGACTACCTCTTATAATTCGCACAGCTGACTGTATATGAGGGAATAAAAGACATGGCCTGGAACCTCGTTAAATTCATATGTCCACGTAAGATGATCGGGGCGGGTGGGGAAGCTCACTTTTCGAATATATCGAGTCAAAATAGAATGTAGAGGGGAACCTTCTTCTATATCACCTACCAGCCACACAGGGGTTATTTCAGGATTTAAATTCAACTGCTCAAAAACAAAAAGCACAAAATAGATAAAGTCTTCTGGGCTTTGGTAATGAAAAGTATTATAGAACACCAGGCTGCTACGGGCGAAATATGCCATTTCGAACCAATCGCGCCCTGGCTGAATGAGGACAGCTTCGGCATGACGGTTGATACGACAAAACAGCATTCCGGATTCAATGAAGGCTGATGCGGCGTGCGTATGTTGAGCGCCTGGCATTAACAGAGGAATTTGCTTACCCCATTCTAGTGGCAAGGCGTATACACTCCAGGCCTCGAGATCCGTTAAATAATCAACGGCAACTACAAAGCCGGCTGGAATAGGAAAGTTAAAATTCAGATAGAGTTCCTTTTGATTCTCATCAAACAAAGGGGCTGGGACCAGGGTTACCCACCGATTAGAAATCAAAACCTTAGCCCTATCAAAAGGTTTGCCCAACCAGGGATGATTCATAACAAATGAAGCAAATTGCTTCAAAAAATTCTCAGCCTTCAGCGTTGTGTTGGCCTGAATGCGGCTATCGAGCGTATAATCGGCAAGACCAACCAGTTTTCCGTCAACCTTTTGGGCGAGAACATAAGAAAAACCATCCTCCCTTAGAAGGATGGTGATGCTATAATCTAAAGTTCGGAAAGCGTCAAAACTCTTGTCGGTAAATCCCTGATTTAAAACAAACTTTCCGTTCACAACAATTTTTTTTTAAACGGATAGGTTTATTCCCAGTTTCCGTCTATAGATACTTCAGTCATTGAACCCACTTTGAGGCCTGGAAACTTATTAAGCTGATTCAATGTGGCATCTAGATTACGAACAAGTTGATCGTCCAAACCTTTTAAAATATCAACATTAAGGGCTGAGGCTTGAAAAACGGGTACTTTTAATCCACCTTTGTCTATAAAACCGGCTTCAAGTTTAATGGGAACCTCAGGGTTGAAAGGATTGGTCGACAATTCTTTAATTTTAAAATCGGATCGCTTGCCAAAAAGAGAATCAAAGACTTTTGTATAACCCACAATTTCGGAAATGGTGCGAGTAAATGTGGTATCGTTGGGGTCAGGGATCATTCGTACTACAGGAATGCTATCACTAAAAGCAAATGAGATCAGGGTATCGAAACTACCTGTATATTTGTTATTAGCGGCTTTGTAAAACTTTTCAATTTCCCTGATGTCTTTCAATTTCTGAATAATGATGCTGTACCGGTAACTCTTCTGTTTTTCGAAACGAACCGGCTCCATGATGCTCTCATAAATAAAATAAGCCAGCACAACAATGGCTATTCCGAGTACGATTCTGATGACGTTCTTCATGATGCATGGGTTTGTGTGGTGCAAAAATAGGGTTTTTCCAGTTTCTTAAATTCAAAACAGAGTTTTTTAAATGAAAATTTTATGGTGTTTATAAAAAATTATAGGAAGCAACAACCTGCAAACGAAGATTTCCAACATAAGAGAGATTTTCTACAAGAAATTTTTCGTTGGGTGTTCCATAGGCTGCGATTGTATACTCCCATTCCATATTCAAAGACAAGGGGCCATTTGCGTATCCCAAGCGAGGGGCGGTCCTCCAGGCCTCAGCAATATTCTCACCACGTCCGAAAAACAAAGGCTGGGCAGGTCTGTAGGTGCCAAAGTTTTTGAACCAACCCCCAAAAAACCCAATTTCAAAATTTTTCCAACGATACGATACATCCAACCAGGCCATCCCATGATTGAGATTTAGATATTTATAGGATTTATCAGCCTCTATTGTTTCCACGGCATAACCCCCAGCCATCAAATGATCGGAGAGATTTTGTCCGTAGAGGCCCTGAAACTTTGATAGGAAACCCTTGTAACTTATTTGTCCAAAAACTGTAAAAGACACAGAACGAATTTTTTCATCGGTAAAACAAAGTGAATCGGTTGTCAGCCGAGGGGCCAACTGCTTAAAATCGATACCAGAACCCATAAATATTTTTGGGGCATTGTAGTGCAATTGAAGATGCAGATTGGGTAGCTTGGAAAACCTCAGATAATCGGGATGCACACCGCTGGGGCCAGAAGAAGCATAATCGCGTTGAGTCAGGGCCATGCCAGCTAATTTTAACCTTCCTCTGCCCCATTCTATCCTAATCTGAGGGTTGCGTGCGAAGGAATGAAAGGGGGCTCCGGTATTCAATCCCAGCGGACGAGGGAGGGCTTCTGGGACATCCAGAGGGGTCCAATATTGGCCGGCCAAAAGACGTATCGCTGACCACTGAATGACAAAATACGCATGCCGAAGACGAAAAGCATTGTTCTCGATGTTTGATGGGCCTGTAAAATCTCCTTCAACAAAGGCATAGGCTTTTCCATTAAGCACAAAACTTTCTCTTGTGCGTGCAAAGAGACGTGTAGTCATGGCCCACATATTAAACCCTGGCCTTGCATTGAGGTCGCGCCCGTCATTACCTATTCGAACCGGTTTGGGCCAGAAAATAAAAAATCCTTCTCGGCTTTCTACGTTGAGTCGGGTATCGTAAGCTGCATCAGCTCGCACAAAACCGCCCCATTCCAGAACTTGAGCGGCCTCCTGCCCTGATAACTTCAATTGCAATCCTACCAGGCCTACAAGCATTAATAAGCCAGCTCTCAAAAATAAATTCAACTGCATGGATTAATGGGTTGTTTGATAAATTTGTTGGGTGCGATTGGTGGAAAAGGAAGAAAAAATCATGGAGTTGCCAGCAAGAAAATTCATCATTCGAGGTAAGTCGGAAGGGCATCAAGCATGACAACCTGTCCTGTCGTGTAATCTGGTTTAAGGCAGTAAGTGGTTTTTCCATTCGTTAAGGTAATATACGGCGCTTTAAAAACGAAATTGTATTGTGCTACTTGTTCAAACGTTTTTTGACTTAGGGTAACGTCACCTGCCTTACATTCCACAACCATCCAGGGAGAAGACTTGTCATCGAATACCACAATATCGCAACGGCGCTTCTGCCTTTGGATTTCCAGAGATATTTCAATGCCTATTCTTCCTGAGGGGTATTTCATTTTTTCCACAAGAAATTTGGCAAAATGCTGACGAACCCATTCTTCGGGCGTAAGGGATACCCATTTTCCCCGGAAAGAATCGTAGACTTCCTGTCGGTCGCCATTTTGTCGAGTCAAAAGATTCATATCACGAACGATGTATTTTTTACCATTAAAAAATTCAAGAATAACTTCCCGGATGAGTTCCTCAATGAATAAAAGATGGATCGATTGAGCCAGAGAGTGTCAAAAATGAATTATTCCTCGCTTACTACAGCCAGGGTATTTTTTACTATCCCTTTCTTTTTCCATTTGCCGGTTTTGTAATAAATGTAGCTAGCCGATACACCGCAAGACCAGGCAAGAGGTATGGCCCACCAGATACCTTTTTCACCCATAATGCCAGATAGGGCATAAGAAAGCGGTACCCGGATAAGCCACAAAGAAAAGAGCGTTATAAACATTGGTATCAACGTATCGCCCGCACCCCGCAATACGCCATTGACGGTAAACATAGTAGTTAAAAGAAGATAAAATGAGGCCACAATCCTAAGGTAATCAACGCCTTTGCTTATTACAACGGGATCAGTGGTAAATATCAGCATGAGCTGCCGACCAAAAACCCAAAAAATGAAAGTACCTGCGAGAGCCACCACAGCCGACATTTTAAGGGTAGCTCTGAGACCATTTTTCACACGGTCGGTGCGGCCAGCGCCCATATTCTGGCCGGTGAAAGAGGATAGAGCAGCAGAAAGATTCATGGCAGGCATGGTGGCAAAAGAGTCGATACGGCCAGCGGCTGAATAAGCAGCTACGGTGTCGGTGCCAAAACGGTTTACAATGCTGTAAATAGCCATCATACCCAAAGAAAACACAGTATGTTGTACTCCGGAGGGAAGACCGATTTGCAGGCTTCGACGCATGATGGCTTTATCGTAAGTAAATTTACGAAAACTCAGATTGATAAGCTTATGATTATGGTTGATCCACAATACCATGGTAAGAAAGGCTCCAGCCTGGGCAATAACCGTAGCAATAGCAGCCCCTTCTATACCCCATTTAAACACTAAAACGAATAAAAGGTCAAGGCCTATATTAACTACCGTAGAAATGATGAGAAACCACAAGGGGGTAGTGCTATCGCCAATGCCCCTAAGCAAAGATGTCATGCCATTAAATCCAAAGAAAAAAAGACTACCGCCCATGTAAATGTGAAGGTAACTAACGGCATAGGGCAAAACCTCATCAGGGAGCCTTGTTAACCTGAGAATGGGCCGGCTTAGAGCTATGCCGAGCAGAGTAGTTATCAACCCTGACCAAAATAAAAAAATCCACATAGTATCCATGGAGACCTTCAATTTATCCATTTGTTTGGCTCCGAAATACTGAGAAATTATAATACTAAAACCCATTCCTATCCCTATGACAAGGGCCACAAACACGAAGATGAAAGGAAAAGAAGCACCCACAGCAGCCAGAGCCTCTTTTCCCACAAAATGTCCGATAATGATACTGTCGACGATGTTGTAAAGTTGTTGAAATACATTACCGGCAAGCATGGGTATAGCGAATCGTAAAATAATTTTCCCTTCATGGCCTGTGGTTAAATCTTTCATTTTTTTAACTTCGAACGATTAGTTTTTGGTCGGCACAAAATAATTCTACTTTTAAAGCAGACAAAAGGTCGTTACCCATAATCCCATCGAGGGGAGGGAAACCCAACCGCAGGTAGGCATGGTTTACATTTTCTAAATCAATCAATTTACCCGAGAAATCATGCAAAACCACATGACCTATCTCCAACGTATTAAAATTCACGTTGCCCAAAGGCGCATATTCATCTTTAACACCTTTGCAGGGTTCATCCACAGGCTCGAGAAGGTTTTCATCAAATTCAACAATTTGATGAAAACGGCGGCTATTAAAAATAGTGACGGTGGCTCCGGTGTCAATAAACATATTTACTTTTTTCCCCATGATTTTGATTTGAACAACCAGGTGAGAGGCACCGGGAACAACAGAGAGTGCCCGAAAACGCAAAGCACGTGAATTACCCAGACGGAGAAGCTGTTTTCGAAAGCTGATCAGGGACCCAGGCAAGGTGAGTAGATCCCCGCCCAACACACCATGCACGGGACCTTCAATAAGCCTACCGAAGAGCTGTTCCAGGAGGGTGAGATCCGACATTATAACCTCGTAATGAGGAATTTGAATCTTGCCTACGGTAAAACTTCTCACAGGCAAGACGTAGGCCTCAAAATTTTCGCCCATACCCATGGCATGAAAAGTCGGGTCCTGGTATGGAAACTTGGCGGCAAAATAATGAATACGACGTTGGCAAAACACGGTGTGGGATGCACCGGTATCAATAAGCATTCGAGCGGGCAACCCGTTAATCTGTATATTGACGAGTTGATGAACGCCCCGATCTTCTTTAACGTAAAACACCGGCAATACAGATTTTGCCATAAGTTGAGTATTGGGTTAGTAAACGAAACTACTGCCGCCCAAAAATTCTCTCAAAATGCTAGTGGGAGGAATCTCGCGTGCCGAAATAGGCTGGAAATAAGACAAAAACTTAAGCAAGCGATTTGCTTCTGCGTATTCTGGCTCACATTCTGGAATCGTTTTAAGCAATGGCTCGGCATAAGTTTTAAGCACAGCCAGTTCATATAAAAGCGCAGAGTTAAACATTACTTCCGCATTTTCCTGATAAGGAAAGATATATTTTTCTTCACCATTACGTACACTGGGCCAGCGACGAAGAGTTTCAAGGGCTGAGTAGCCTCTAAATCGATAGTCGCGCACCATACGCCGAATGAGTCGATTATCAGTGGAATGAATAGGATTTTGTGCATCAATAGAAATCTGGGTGAGCGCTGATACAAAAATGCCAAATTTACAGGATGGTTCAATAGCCGGGGTGAGCTCTGGATTCAACCCATGAATACCCTCTACCACCAAAATCTGATCCTTGGTCATGCGAACCGGTGCTGGAGATAAACTTCTTTTACCGGTTGTAAAATCGAATCGAGGCAACCTTACCTCTTTGCCTTGCATGAGATCATTGATATTTTGATTAAACAGAGCAATATCAATGGCTTTGATGGTTTCGAAATCGTAGTCTCCGTTTTCGTCGCGAGGCGTAAGCTCGCGATCCACGAAATAATTATCGAGCGAAATCTGCATAGGCCTTAGGCCCAAAACCATAAGTTGTATAGATAAGCGCTTGCTGAATGTGGTCTTGCCCGACGATGAGGGTCCAGAAATAAGTATCACTCTTACGTGATCCCGCATCTTATAAATTTTATCAGCAATGCGCGCAATGCGTTTTTCATGCAGGGCTTCGGCAATTTTTATCAAGTCAGTGTCGCGCTTTTCCCGGGTGGCCTCATTCAAATCGCCCACATAAGCGGCCCCCAAAATATTAACCCATTTTCGATGTTCGCGAAATACTTTGAATAATTTAGGCTGATAGTAAACTTTATCGGGTATTTCAAAGGTTTCGGGATCGGGAACCCTGAGGAGAATACCCTTGTAATAGGGTTGAAGATCAAAACGGGTGAGATAGCCAGTTGAGGGTACCAGGTAACCATAAAAATAATTGATGTAACCGTTCATTCCATATACCGAGGTGTACATCTCATGTCGCAACCTGAAAAGTTTAGCCTTTTCGAAATGGCGGTGTTTTTCAAACAATTCAGCGGCTTCAGGTGTAGGGATTTCATTCCGGGTAAATGGAAGATCTTGCTTTACAAGCTCTTCCATCTTCGATTTCAATTCATAAATCAAGTCGGCATTTACCTCGGCACCATCCACCTCGGCATACCATCCCTTGCTTACACCATGCTCGATGCGCAAAAAAGCTTGTGGTTTGAGTTCCCTCAAAGCAGCGTAAAGCAAAAAAGCAACACTGCGTACATACATCCGGTAACCAATCGGATGCGTGTAATCTATGAACAAAATGGTCTTGGGTTTGTAGAGATCGTAATTGAGCTCTCTTAATTTGTTGTTGACCAAGGCACCCAAGACGGGATAACGGGTTTCAATCTTTAAATCTTGTGCAATTTCACGCAAAGTGGTTGCTCTGGGATAAGATTTGCGTACATTGTTGTTGATACAAATTATTTCTATGGTGCTCATAGCTTTACTTTAAAATGCATTGTAGAAACTGACCGGTATAACTCTCGGGATGGCGAGCAATTTCTTCGGGGGTACCGGCAGCTACAATTCTACCCCCTTTTTGCCCGCCTTCGGGGCCAATGTCGATTATGTAATCGGCTACTTTAATCACTTCCATGTTATGTTCAATCACCAAAATAGTATTCCCCCTGTCGGTTAGGGTTTGCAATACTTGAAGCAATACATTTACATCTTCGAAATGAAGACCTGTGGTAGGTTCATCGAGAATATAAAGTGTTTTTCCTGTATCGCGACGCGAAAGTTCAGCCGCCAGCTTCACTCTCTGGGCTTCACCCCCTGAAAGGGTAGTCGACGACTGCCCAAGCGTAATGTAACCTAAGCCCACATCCTGCAAGGTTTTAATTTTTTGAACGATTGAAGGAATATTTTCAAAAAACTCCACGGCCTGATCGATGGTCATGTTCAGCACATCGTTGATACTTCTTCCCTTGTATCGAACTTCGAGTGTTTCCCGATTGTATCGTTTACCCTGACAGGTTTCGCAAGGCACCATCACATCTGGAAGAAAATTCATTTCTATAACCCTAAGTCCGGCTCCACCACAGGTTTCGCATCGACCTCCCTTAACATTAAATGAAAATCGACCGGGTTTATAACCCCGTATTTTGGCTTCAGGCAAAGAGGCATACAATTGACGAATCTCATCGAAAACTTTAGTATACGTGGCTGGGTTGCTTCTAGGGGTTCGACCAATAGGGGTTTGATCGACCTCAATAACTTTATCGATGTATTTAAGACCCTCCAGAGAATCATAGGGCAGGGCCGCTTTTTGGGAACGATAAAGTTCACGACTCAGTATGGGGTATAACGTTTCATTAATAAGGCTCGATTTTCCGCTGCCCGATACGCCTGTAACGCAGACAAAAAGTCCCAGCGGCAAATCCAGCGTAACATTTTTTAAGTTGTGTCCTCTTGCGCCTTTCAGGATAAGGTGCTTTCCATTTCCCTTACGTCGGGTAGAAGGTATAGGAATACGTTTTTCGCCCCGCAGATATTGACAAGTTAAAGAATTTTGTGTGAGCAATTGTTCAGGGGTGCCAATGGCCACAATACGTCCCCCATGAATACCTGCACCAGGGCCCATATCAATTACATAATCCGCAGAACGGATCATCTCTTCGTCATGCTCCACCACGATTACTGAATTACCACTGTCGCGCAGGGCTTTCAATGAATCGATCAACCGATGATTGTCGCGTTGATGAAGGCCAATACTTGGTTCATCGAGGATATAAAGTACGCCCGTAAGTTGACTCCCAATCTGCGTAGCCAGGCGTATTCGTTGGCTCTCACCTCCCGAAAGACTTCGAGCGGTTCTGTTGCACGATAAATAACCCAATCCAACATTGAGCAGAAACTTTAGCCGCGATCGTATTTCTCGAATAATCTCTTTCCCTATAATAAATTCTCTATCACTGAGGCGTTCTGGCAATTCTGCAAACCATGCGTCAAGGCTCTCCAAATCCATTTGGGCCAACTCGGCAATATTCTTTTCAGCTATTTTATACCATAGAGATTCTTTTTTAAGCCGCGTACCTTCGCACTCAGGGCACTCTACTTGATTGATAAAACCGCTTACCCATTTGCGAATGTTAGCCGACTCGCCTTCTTCATATTGATTCAAAATAAAATTCACCAGTCCGTCGAAATCGAGGCGATAGGTATTTACAACCCCAGCGTATTCTTTTTGAAAAACAAAACCTTCACTACTGCCATAAAGTATAGTGTTGATGGCTTCTTCTGGCAACTCCCCTACTGGGGTGTCGAGGGTACAGCCGTAACGTTTTACAATACCTTCGAATTGGGTAAAAATATAGTTGTTTTTAAATTCACCCGCCGGAGCGATGCCTCCTTTGCGAATACTTAGCCTGGGGTCGGGAAAGACCTTTTGAAGATCAATTTCGCTGATTTGCCCCAATCCCCTGCATCGTGGACAGGCACCATAAGGCGAATTAAAAGAAAAGGTATTAGGCTCGGGTTCTTCGTAGGCTAAGCCCGTTTCAGGGTCCATTAAATTGCGGCTTAAATGGCGCAGCTCACGCGGGTCATCTTTCAATAGAATTATACTTCCCTTGCCTTGCCTCATGGCAGTATCTATTGAGCGCACCAATCGATCGTGATTCTCCTCATTGATCACTATCCTATCGACCACCAACTCGATATCGTGAACTTTGTATCGATCGAGCTGACGAACATCACTGAGTGATTTCAAATCTCCGTCAACCCTTACCCGGGTATATCCCTGCTTTCGCAGGTTATCGAAAACTTCACGGTAGTGCCCTTTGCGTCCTTTAACTAAAGAGGCTAAAATATAGAGTTTCTCACCGGCATATTCTCTTTCAATTAGTTCCCTGATTTCTTTCTCAGAATATTTAATCATAGGCTTTCCGCTCAGATACGAATAAGCCGTGGCTATGCGAGCAAACAACAATCGCAAAAAGTCGTATATTTCAGTAATGGTGCCAACGGTAGAACGTGGATTGGTAACCGTAGTCTTTTGATCAATAGAGATTACGGGGCTCAGGCCGGTTATTTTATCTACATCGGGCCTCTCAAGATTTCCAATAAATTGCCGGGCATAGGCCGAGAAGGTTTCCATATATCGGCGTTGTCCTTCAGCATAAATCGTATCGAAGGCCAGCGAGGACTTACCGCTGCCACTCAAACCTGTAAAAACCACCAGCCTGTTGCGAGGTATGACCACATCAATGTTTTTCAGGTTGTGAACCCGAGCCCCTTCCACCCTGAGTTCTTCCTGCATCAATACTTCAGCGTGCAATTCAACAGTATCTTTCACACTCATTTCGATGTATCCACCTCATTAACTGACTCCCTGAGCAGGGCATCGTAATCGTTATACTTACTTGTTGCTATTTTTATTGTATAAACTTTTCCAGATTTTACTACAAGTGCAGTATCGCGAATCCAAGGATTCAATTCTCGTAAAATACGGTAATTGATTCCTTGTTTACGAGACCATTCTACCAAATTTGGTATATTTTCCGAAACAGTTACTTCTTTTATGGGAAGTCTTGGATACAAATCTTCCTTGCGCAGCACATACCCATATCGTTGAGGATGTTCGAAGATGAGTTTGAATGCCAAAATCCTGAAAACATAACGCGAAGTTTCTGGATTCATATACATTTCATAGTAATTGGATGTTTTTTGGGTTCCTACAATGCGATCCATACGCCCCATACCCCCATTAAAGGCAGCAGCGGCAGTGGTCCAACTGCCGTATTTTTGGTAAGCTTTTTTCAAAAACTTACAAAAAGCCTGGGTTGCTTTTTCAAGATGATAGCGTTCGTCAATCTGAGGATTAACCTCAAGCCCGTATTCTTTAGCTGTTTCAGGCAGAAACTGCCAATAGCCTGCTGCACCCGCAGGGGAAACATCGTGTAAAAAACCACTCTCAGCCAATACCAGATACTTAAAATCTACAGGAACACCTTCACGCTTGAGTATAGGTTCAATGACAGGAAAAAATCGATGCGCACGTTTAAAAAGTATCAACGATTGACTGTGCCAATAAGTATTTATGGTTAGCTCCCTGTCAAGGGACTCACGAACATAAAAAAGGTTGAGGGGAACATTTTCGCCTGCAAACGACATTTTTCGAGGTAAAGGGACTGCCACTGTGGCAGCACCGGAACGTTTCATAAAGTCATCGTCGAAAGGTTCTGCAGTAAAATGCCAGGCAGCAAAAACAAGGATTACCAATAAAATGGCAAGATGAGCTAATAAAAGAACCCGATATTTTTTCTTAAAATCGAATAATTTTCTCATAAAACTCTTATAAATCGCAACACAGGTCAAAAAAAAGCTTTGCAAAATTACACCATATTACTGCAAGCAGAAGAACCCATATGGGGATAAAACCTATATGCAAGCCTGAACTACAAAGAGAAAACAGCCGGAATATGGCATCTCCGGCTGCAGCTCAAAGAGGTTGGACCCTATCACGACAGGCCAGGCGTTTCCTGGGGTGTAGTATGTGAAGAGGTTTGAATAACAATCTCTTGTTTATCATTGTCGAAATCTATAATGATGGTATCACCCGCCTGCATTTTGCTGCGAATAATTTCCTCGGCAAGGGCATCTTCTACATATTTTTGAATAGCTCGTTTTAGAGGACGAGCGCCAAAATTGGGATCCCATCCTTTTTCTACGAGAAAATCTTTGGCACTGGTGGTAACCATGATTTCGTATTTCAGAGAGCGCACCCTTTCATAAAGAAATTTCATCTCTATATCGATAATCTTGTGTATGTCTTCACGCTCTAAATTTTCGAAGATGATGATGTCGTCGATACGGTTAAGAAACTCAGGCGAGAAGGTTTTTCTGAGGGCATTTTCTATCACACTACGGGCATGCTCATTTTGTTGGGCCGTTTTAGCAGCTGTAGCAAAGCCTACACCTTGACCGAATTCTTTTAATTGGCGCGAACCGATATTGGAGGTCATGATAATGATGGTATTTTTGAAATCCACCTTACGACCCAGGCTATCCGTTAGAACGCCATCATCGAGTACTTGCAGGAGCAAATGAAAAACATCGGGATGGGCTTTTTCAATTTCATCCAGCAGTACAATGGAATAAGGTTTACGACGAACTTTTTCGGTAAGCTGTCCGCCCTCTTCGTATCCTACATAGCCTGGAGGTGCGCCAATGAGGCGAGATACAGCGAATTTCTCCATGTACTCGCTCATGTCTATGCGTATCAAAGCATCCTCAGAGTCGAAAAGATACCTAGCCAACACCTTGGCCATGTGGGTTTTCCCTACACCTGTAGGCCCCAAGAAGATAAAATTACCAATAGGTTTATTAGGATCCTTCAGCCCAGCCCGATTTCTTCGAATGGCACGTACTATTTTGCGAATGGCTTCATCCTGCCCAATGACGCTGCCTTTCAACTCTTCTTCCATATGTAACAGCCTTTCGCTTTCATTTTGGGCCACCTTCTGTATCGGAATGCCTGTCATCATGGCCACAACCTCCGAAACATTTTCTTCGGTAACCCATTCCCGATGTATACGCGACTCTTCTTCCCAGCGTTTTTTGGCCCGCTCCAGTTCATTGCTCAACTTACGCTCCGTATCGCGATGCATGGCGGCTTCCTCAAACTTTTGGGCACTAATAGCTGCATTCTTCCTTGCCCTCACCTCTTCTATGTTTTTCTCTATATGAAGGATTTCTTCTGGCACTCTGATATTCTTCATATGCACACGGGCTCCTGCTTCGTCGAGGGCATCAATGGCTTTGTCAGGCAAATAGCGATCTGTAATGTATCGCAGGGTAAGATTAACACATGCTCGAAGTGCCTCGTCAGTATATTTTACCAAATG
Source organism: uncultured Bacteroidales bacterium (assembly GCA_937981455.1). Taxonomy (GTDB): domain Bacteria; phylum Bacteroidota; class Bacteroidia; order Bacteroidales; family TTA-H9; genus UBA2030. The sequence continues at coordinate 16,748 of CALJNV010000140.1, forward strand.
ATGGTCTTCATACTTTTCTTTGATATTGTTAAGTATTTCAAGAGTTTCTTCGGGTGTGGTGGGGTCAACCATAACCTTCTGAAAACGCCGTTCGAGGGCACCATCTTTTTCAATATATTGGCGATATTCGTCAAGTGTAGTAGCCCCTATAACTTGTATCTCGCCTCTGGCCAAGGCGGGTTTAAACATATTGGATGCATCGAGGCTTCCTGTAGCGTTGCCAGCTCCTACCAACGTGTGAATCTCATCAATAAAAAGAATCACATCCGGATTTTTTTCCAGTTCATTCAAAACGGCCTTCATCCGCTCCTCAAATTGGCCTCTGTATTTGGTTCCGGCTACCAAGGAGCCTAAGTCGAGAGCTACAATGCGCTTGTTGAAAAGCGACCGAGGTACCTGCCGCTTGATTATACGAATGGCCAGTCCTTCAGCAATGGCCGACTTACCCACACCGGGCTCTCCTATTAATATGGGATTGTTTTTCTTACGGCGACTTAAAATTTGCGCAATCCGCTCCATCTCCCTTTCTCTTCCTACAATGGGATCCAATCTACCCTCTTCGGCAGCACGCGTAATGTCGCGCCCAAAATTATCGAGTACTGGTGTGCGGCTTTTAGGATCTGCGTTGCGCTTGAGATTCTGAAATTCTTTATCTTCATCCGGCTCATCTTCTGCGTCACCTCCTCCGCCCCGGGAATATCCATCCCTGGGCTCCTCATACCGCGATTCCTTTTCTTTGTCCTCGGGGCGAGCTGTCATGGTCCTTACTTCATTCTTAATGTCTTCATAATCAATGTTGTAATCCTCCAGAACCCTAACTACCAGATTGTCACCTACTTTTAAAATGGCTAATAAAAGATGTTCGGTCCCAATGAGCTCACTTTTCAAGTCTTTAGCTTCTAAATAGGTCATCTTAAGCACCCTTTCAGCTTGTTTCACCAAACCGATGTTCTTGCTTTCTGCATCGGGTAATGGGGCTACAGGCTTTGCAATGGCACTTTCAATTGTCTTACGCATTTCGTTCAGGCTGGCACCCAAATACAACATAATTTGCACAGCCATGCCCTCCCCTTCTCGCAATATACCCAAAAAGATATGTTCTACACCAATTACATCGCTTCCCAACCGGATGGCTTCCTCGCGGCTGTATGACAAAACGTCTTTAACTCTTTGTGAAAATTTAGCTTCCATCTATTTTTTATCGTCTCTAATATTAACAATCAATCTTAAATTTTTGTTCTTCAGTGTCTTTTAAGAAGAACATGAAGTTCAATAAATTTCGATGCAAATTTACGACCAAAGCTGCAGGTGTCACATATTTTTTTTCAAAATTAAAGCCTATCAGCCATTCAGATCCTATTTCTTGGTTTATTTTTTCAACAATCTGCCATTAGTTTATCAACAGCATCATTCCTGTTGTGGGTTGATGGGGGGGGTAATTATATTTTTCGTAACTTCGCAGTTCGGTATTTGAAGATGCAAATACTTCATTTTGTTAATTTTATAAATTGAATGGAAGAATTACAGGCAAAAGTAGTTCCGGTAAACATTGAGAATCAAATGAAATCGGCCTACATCGATTATTCGATGTCGGTCATTGTTTCAAGGGCATTGCCGGATGTAAGAGATGGTTTAAAGCCGGTGCACCGCAGGATATTGTATGGAATGTATGATCTGGGGATACTGAGCAATCGACCATACAAAAAATCAGCCCGAATTGTGGGGGAAGTATTGGGTAAATACCATCCCCATGGCGACTCATCGGTGTATGATGCCATGGTAAGAATGGCGCAGGATTGGTCATTGCGTTACCCATTGATTGACGGTCAGGGCAACTTTGGCAGCATCGACCAAGATCCACCCGCCGCGATGCGATATACCGAAGCCAGGCTGCGCAAGATAGCCGAAGAGATGCTGGCAGATATAGACAAAGACACTGTTGATTTTCAAAATAATTTCGATGATTCGTTGCAAGAGCCGGTAGTTTTGCCCGCTAAATTACCTAATTTGCTTGTGAACGGCTCCTCAGGTATAGCCGTGGGAATGGCTACCAACATGCCGCCTCACAATCTGCGCGAGGTTGTTGAGGGTTGTATCGCTTACATCGACAATCGCGATATCACCGTTGCCGAGTTGATGAATTATATCAAAGGGCCCGATTTTCCCACCGGGGGTATCATCTATGGCTACGACGGGGTGAAAGAAGCCTACGAAACAGGAAGAGGCCGCATAATCATCAGAGGAACAGTTAAAATAGAAGAAGAAAACAACCACGAACGCATTGTGGTTACCGCAATTCCTTATCAGGTTAACAAGGCTGAAATGATCAAAAAAACAGCCGAGCTGGTGAATGAAAAAAAGATTGAAGGCATTTCTGATATTAGAGATGAATCGGATCGCTCAGGGCTTCGCATTGTTTATGAACTCAAACGTGAAGCCAATACCAATGTGGTGCTCAACCAACTTTATCAACACACACCCCTGCAGACCTCCTTTAATGTAAACAACATAGCGCTGGTCAATGGCCGGCCTATGACCCTCAACTTGAAAGACCTTATCATTCATTTTATTAACCATAGGCATGAGGTTATTACCCGTCGTACACGCTTTGAGCTGGATCAGGCTGAAAAAAGAGCCCATGTGCTCGAAGGCCTCCTCATTGCACTCGACCATATCGATGAAGTGATAGCGCTCATCAGGGCCTCAGCCGATACAGAAATTGCCAAAAACGGACTAATGGAGCGTTTTGGCCTTACCGAAGTGCAGGCTAAAGCGATACTGGCCATGAGGCTCTCCACCCTTACAGGACTTGAAAGAGAAAAACTGCAAACTGAATACGATGAGCTCATGCGCATGATAGACTATTATCGACAGATCTTAGCCGATGAAGGGATGCGCATGGATATCATAAAAAAAGAACTCATTGAGCTCAAAGAAAAATACGGAGACGAACCCAAAACCGAAATTGAATACCGAGCACAGGATTTTCGTATCGAAGACACTATCGCTGACGACAGCGTAGTGGTCACCATTTCTCATCTGGGATATATAAAACGCACACCCTTAAGAGAATATCGCCGCCAAAAAAGAGGCGGGCAGGGCGCCAAAGGCAGTGATATACGCGACGAAGATTTTGTTGAACACCTTTTCACAGCCACCAATCACAATTATTTGTTGCTTTTTACTGAAAAAGGAAAATGTTTCTGGTTAAGAGTCTTTGAAATTCCGGAAGGTAACAAAAACTCTAAAGGCCGTGCCATACAAAATCTCATCAATATCGACCCAGAAGATAAAATAAGGGCCTATATTAATCTGAAAAATTTGACAGACCCTGATTACATCAACAACAACTACATCATTCTGTGTACCCGCAAAGGAACCATAAAAAAGACAAGCCTTGAAGCCTACAGCCGGCCTCGTGCCAATGGCATCAATGCCATAAACATCAGGGAAGGAGATACGCTTATTGAAGCTCGGCTGACCTCGGGTAATAGCGTAATCATCATGGCCTTGCGGTCGGGCAGAGCGATTCGCTTTCCGGAGGAAAAAGTACGCCCCATGGGCCGCAATGCCACTGGGGTGAGAGGAGTGACCCTTGCTCACGACAGGGATGAAGTCATCGGAATGATTTGCATAGACGACCCCAACGATACCATCCTGGTAGTTTCAGAAAAAGGTTTTGGGAAACGTACCCCACTGGACGATTATCGTGAAACCAACCGAGGAGGCAAGGGGGTAAAAACCCTGAACGTCACCGAAAAAACTGGAGAACTGGTAGCCATCAACAATGTGAAAGATACCGACGACTTAATGATAATCAACAAGAGTGGCATCCTTATTCGCATACCTGTGAGTGATCTTCGCTTGCAAGGTAGGGCCACCCAAGGCGTCAAACTCATCAATCTGAAAGATGGCGATGAAATTGCTGCTGTAACGCGTGTTGAACCCGAAGATGAAGAGGTAGGCAACGAAAGCGAAAATTTACCTGAAATTAACGACCGCATTCATCCGGCACCTGAAGACGCTCCAGACGTTATGCCTGAGTTCGAGAGTGGTCCTATGGAATCAACCGAGGATGTATTCAACGACGAAATTCCAAAACCAGATGAGGACGAACTTTAATTAAGTTTTTCCTAAACCATTGTCCATATTTTTTTAACTCCCAGGCACAACTCTTGTAAGATGCTTACTATCAATTTATATTTGCAACCTCAAAATCAATCTTAAAAACAAGTCACATGAAACGAATTATTCTTTTATTCCTCTTGGCCGGATCCATCGTTTTTGCTCAAGGCCAAACTGCTAAAAGGACTACCGCATTCAATTACCTCAAAAACGGGAAACTCGACAAAGCCCTGGAAAATATTGAACCCACCCTCACTCACGAAAAAACCATGAATGAAGCTAAAACATGGTTTTACAGAGGAAATATTTATCTGCAGATAGGCCTTTCTGAAAATCCTGAATACAAAAAATTAAGCGACAACCCTTTCCAGGTAGCACTCGAAAGCTATAAAAAAGCCCTCACACTCGAAGGGGCCAACGAATTTAAACTCGACATCCTGCAAAACATGAATGTAATTGCTGAAGGTTTTTATACCCAAGGTGTCAATAAATTCAATTCACAAGACTTTTTAGGTGCGGCACAAGAATTCGACCGAGCTGCCCTTGTAAAAAGCGAACTCGGTGTTTTCGACACGGCATCCATTTTCAACGCCGGTCTGTGTGCTGATTTTGGTAAAGATTACAACTTTGCCTTGCAGAAATACAAACAAGTATATAATGCAGGACAACGTACGCCTCAACTTTTAGTTGCTCTTACCCAAGTGGAAACTCGTTTAGGAGATACCGCCTCGGCTTTTAATACCATTGCAGAGGCCAGAAAACTCTATCCCGAAGATTTCAATGTTTTGATCACAGAAACCAACCTTTTCCTGGCAAAAAACCTTACCGAAAAGGCCCTTGAAAATTTAGAAATTGCCAAAAACTTCGATCAAACTAACCCCAGTATCTTCTTTGCCGTAGGGGCCAGCTACGATCGATTGGGTAATTTTCAAAAAGCAGAAGAAGCCTATCTTAAAGCTATTGAGATTAAACCCGACTATTTTGATGCAGTTTACAACCTGGGTGCCTTGTATGTAAACAAGGCCGCTTCGGTGCTCGATTTAGCCAATCAATTGCCATTGGAAAAAGAAAAAGAATATGAAGAAATGAAGGCACAGGCTGAAGAGTACCTGGCCAAAGCGCTACCTTTCCTAGAAATAGCCCACCAACTTGACCCTGGGGATCGCAACACCATGATTTCTCTCAAAGAAATCTATACACGACAAAATAAATTGGAAAAAGTGAAAGAAATGAACGAAAAATTAGGTCTTTGATACGATCTTTATAGAAGAAATGAAGCCCCCCCCTTTTTGGGGGGTTTTTTTTATCTTTAACCCTCCAAACTGCAAAACCTAAAACATGAAACACTTTGTATTATTTACCCTGTTCGCCGCATTGATGGGCGGCTCGCTGCAGAGCCAAAATGTAATGATAAGCAACTCGAATTACCCAGAGGAGCCCTCTATCAAAATAAACCCCAAAAATCCCCGATTCATTGTAGCCGGGGCAAATCTTAACAATTATTTCTTTAGCAGCGATACAGGCCGAACCTGGCAACAGGGTATTCTTACTTCACCTTACGGAGTGTGGGGCGATCCGGTTATTGATGTAGATACTGCGGGCCATTTTTATTTCTTCCACCTATCCAACCCCCCCACAGGTAGTTGGATTGACCGTATTGTATGTCAAAAATCAACAAACAATGGACAAACCTGGAGTCCTGGCACATTTACAGGTCTCAATGGAACCAAAGCGCAGGATAAGCACTGGAGCGTGGTAGACCGCAACACCAACACCATTTACCTTACCTGGACACAATTCGATGTATATGGTAGCAGCAATGCTGCTGACAGCAGCATCATTCTTTTTTCGAAAAGCACCGACGGAGGGGAAACATGGACAACGCCTGTACGCATCAACAAAAAAGCCGGCGATTGCATCGATAGTGACAACACGGTTGAAGGAGCCGTACCTGCTATAGGTCCACAGGGCGAAATATACGTAACCTGGGCCGGCCCTGCTGGCATACGTTTCGACCGCAGTACCGATGGAGGCCTCACTTGGCTCGATGATGACATTTTAATTGACCCCATGCCTGGCGGATGGGATTACGATATTCCAGGCATCAGCCGTTGCAATGGTTTGCCTATCACCCGCTGCGACCTGAGCGGCGGCCCTTTTCATGGAACAATCTATGTAAACTGGACCGACCAACGAAATGGCAGCAACGATACTGATGTTTGGTTGGCTAAATCGACAGATGGAGGGAACACCTGGTCGGCACCTAAAAGAGTGAACGATGATGCCCCAGGCAAACATCAATTCTTTACCTGGATGGACCTTGACCAGGCTACCGGATGGCTATGGTTTGTTTTTTACGATCGCCGAAACTATAACGATAACCACACCGATGTTTTTCTTGCTGTCTCAATGGATGGAGGAGAAACCTTTATCAATAAAAAAATCAGCGAAAGCCCATTTCTGCCCAATGCAGGCGTATTCTTTGGAGATTATACCAATATCAGTGCCTACAACAATATCATTCGGCCAATTTGGACACGCTTGCAGGGAGGGCAGCTCAGCGTCTGGACCGACATAACCCCTGTTGATCAAATCTTGACAGGCACCCAGCAAAAAGATACAGCCAATCCAGCCATTGAGATAGAAACCTATCCCAATCCCGCAAACGAAAAATTTTACTTGAGTTTTAAAATCCATGCTTCCTCCCAGGTTACTCTAAAAATTTATGATCCTTTAGGCCGCTGTGTTGCCACACCCATCGATAGTGTTATCTACTCATATGGAAAACATGTGATTGAACTGGAGCCTTCACACTTAGGACTTGCTGCGGGTAACTACCTCTGTGTGCTTAGCTACGAAAACAAAACCGTAACCCGTAAAATTACTATTAATTAAAAATTTTTAGTGCTGTAAACCCCTGCTCTTCAACAAATATTGATCCATATACCCTATTCAATGCCTATTTTCAACAGAATTCTAAATCATTCTGTTCCATTGATATGCTTAGATGTTTCAAACCTATTTTTGATGAAATATGAGGTCATATTAGATTCAGGCACCCTAATGTGCATGTAAATTTTTTTGACGATTGTATTCCCCCTAGATTAACATAGAAACAATTGATATTCAATACATAATTACAATATATTAAAGACATAAGAAAAAAGTGGGCTTTTATTTTCATGATATTTCACCAAATATTTTTGATTTGAGCCACACCAAAACCCATCGAGCCAAATTTCGTCTCTCTGTATTTAAAAAACAAAGGCATCATTTCAGTTTTTATTCAACCCAAAACAATATTAACACTCTAAATTCCCTGACATTAACCTCAGGGAATAATGATTTCTAAAATAACAAAACATCAGGGAAGATACTAAATGGATTAAAAAACCACGGTGAAAATCTTTATCCATGAAAAGCATTTCAACACGCACTGAATGATTCGGGTGTCTCTATTGAATGGGTTTTGGAAATCTGTATAAAGATTAATTTACTGGGGTTTCACCCATGAATCCCAGAGGTATGCATACCCAAACATTATCTAACAAGTGATTTTTCATGGATTTGTTGAATGGCAGTTTCTTACGCACGCCGAGATAAAGCCTTTGCCAGAATACCCTGGTGGCTGGGCAAAGGATCTGCACATCACGAAGCAGGTCAATTAAATGATCGAATTTGTAAATCTGTAAAAATAATCGTATAAGAGAAGGCATAGCACACAAGGGCACAAGTAAAGAACGTATGCGATATAGACCGGCCAACACAAAGGGTTACAGACTTTTCGCTTCAATCGTCGAGTTCCTGATCGACAACTAGGGTATTGAAAATCAATCTTATTAATATAAGAGCATGAAAATATTGAACTAATATGCGATTTTGACAGAAAACACTCTTGAAAAATTAGATTAAGTATAGAAGGCGTAAAAGATGGAACAATACCCGGTAGAATGCTATGAAAACTACACCTAACAAATCATTTCGATTTTCATTGAAGAACATAACTTTAGTTGGAGCGGGGGGTCAAAACTAGTCAAAAAAAGAAATTCCAAGTAACGCTTTACTTTTTATTGCAATCAAAAGAAATAATAAACTTAAGCAAATATCATCCTTCAAAAAAAATACAACACCCAGCATTATTTGGGGCAAAGCTTTGCGCAAACCCTGCATTGCATAACTTTGCATCATGAAATCTACCTTTCTCAACATTCGCCGATTTACACGCGAGAAGCTGAATGAAGGCTGGAGCCGTCAGCAGATTTTCGATCATTTAATTGAAAAGGCAGGCTCTGATGCTCAAAAAGACTATAAGAAGGTAGCAAGATTGGCAACCCTGATAGCTCGTTTTCCGCTTCAGGCCTTAAATCGGAAGATTCGCTGGGTGAAAACACTCATGATATTGAGCATCATGGGAGCCATTGGGCTGAGCTGGTTGGAGCAGTTGCCTTTAGCACGCATGTTGGGTCTGTTGGAGCTTCCCTGGTACATGATTACCCTATGGATTTTGGGCGCTAATTTTTTTAATCTGCTTAACCTTCTACTCTTGGGGCCAGCTATACGAATGAATAGAAAAGCCTATTTATGGATAATGATATTGAATACCTTTTTATTGGCCCGTTGGATTTGGTCATGGGCACTGGCTCCGGTGGCAGTAGTGCCCATTTTGATACTCATGGCCCTGCTGCGTACCATCATTGTTGTCACATCTGGGTTTCTTTATTTTAAATCAAACATCGCATTCGATATTCAAAAAATGGGTCAAAGTTTATATCATGTAATATTTAGAACTTAATATTGTAAAAGCTTGTATTTGAGGAATATTTCCAAAGGTTTATTTTACTTTACTGTAGTACTTGCATTTATAATTTCTACAGCAAGTGCCCTTATGCTTCATCCCTATTTTCAGCGAAAAGCTGCCCGGGCCATCGCTAGCCGCCTCACATCCATTGCAGGCACACCCATCTATATCTATAGTGCCTATCTTTCTCCTTCAGGAACGTTGCACCTTAAAAATTTCATTGTTGAAGATTCTACGGGCTTACCTGTTATCGATGCGGCCAAAGTAAGCATCAAACTCTCGTACATCAGCCCCCTGGGGCACCGGGTGGTTTTTAGTAACCTGGAACTTGAAAATGCCAACGTTCAGGTAGTAAAACATTACGGTGATTCTTCCATAAGCCTGGTAAAAATTCTCCGAAAATTCGTTCCTGCAGATACTACCCCTTTTGGAATTGGCAACAATCATCTGATAGTCAAAAGGATAAGACTCGAGGCCTGTCATTTCACTTATCAAAACGGCAATAAATGCGGCAGAAAGGAATCGGGCATGGACTACCATTTTATCGAGGTTTCCCAAATTTCGGGACTCATCAGAAATTACCACTTTACAGGCGACTCCATGGAATTTACGATCGATCGCCTTGCCGGACGCGAAAGATCAGGCCTTAACATAAAAAATCTGCAGGCAAAGGTAGAGCTCTCCTCTCACCATATGGTTGCCACAAACCTTTACGCCCTGACCCCTATCAGCGAACTTGACCTCGACCTGGCATTTCGATACAACCGATGGATAGATTGGGAAAATTTTATCGACAGCGTATATATGAAGGGAACCTTCAGAAAAGGCAAATTGAACATGCAAGATTTAGGCCCTTTCTATCCTCCTTTTTACACCATGAATCAAGAATTGAGATTTGATGGAAGAGCCGAAGGCACGCTGCCTATGCTCTCAGCTTATGATTTAAACATAGAGACAGGAAAAGCCACAAGATTTTCAGGCAATCTAACCCTCATTGGACTTCCCGAGCCTGAAGAAACTTATATGCGCATCAAAGCCCGTTCCTTTACCACCACTTACAGAGATATTTGCAATTTGGTGGTGCCCGGAGGTCAGAAACTTTGTCAAACCATTTCAATACCGGCTCAAATCACCTCTCTGGGTTATTTAACCATCCAAGGCAATTTCACAGGCTTTTACAACGATTTTGTAGCCGATGCCATATTTTCTACTGCCTTAGGAAGAGTATATACCGACCTGCGACTTAATACAGACTCGCTTCAACATTTTTCATACAGTGGCAATTTAAGAACCGAGCAATTCTATCTTGGGAAAATTGTTAATCTACCTGATGCCATTGGAAGAGTGAGCTTGCATGGGTCCATCCGCGGCAGAGGTACCGATCCCCGCGACCTAACTGCCGAGTTAAACCTAAATATACCTGCTCTCGAAATAGGGGGATATACCTACACTGGATCTACTATCGATGGAATGATAGAAAATGCAAGTTTTAGCGGAATTTTAAGCATAAATGATCCTAATCTTAAATTCGATTTCGATGGGAGTATCGATTTCAGTCATCCACAGATGGAATTCAATTTTGATGCTACCCTCCATCATGCCTATCTGCAAAAGCTACTAATAGCCGACCGAGGTGATTCCCTTTGTAAACTAAGCTTCACCGTCAATGCCAACTTTTTCGCCAGCAATTTGTATGACCTCGAAGGATATGTAAACATCAACCACCTCAGATACATAGAAAAAAATACTGAGTACCAAACCGGAAAAATTATTCTGGCTACTTCAGTTCAACCCGATGGATTTCGCACGCTGAGCCTTCTTTCGGGTATTTTAGATGCCGATATAAAAGGCCATTACAACCTTGCTGCTCTGGGGCCATCGCTCAATATTTTTCTTCAAAACTTTATTGCGACATTCAGGCTTAAAGAAAAAACCCACCCGGATCCTGGGGATCAAAATTTTACTTATACGATTAAAATTAAAAATTTTGAATTAATCTCTGGAATATGGTTTCCCTGGCTTCGGGTTGCAAAAAACGCCACCCTCAGAGGTTCTTTCGATTCCCGAAAAACTTCTATCACCCTGAAAGCCTCAGCCGATACAATATCGATCTACGGCCTCAAATTGTCCCATTTTTACGTAAATGGTCAGACTCTTGATCATCGATTGGATATCAGTAGCGGAGGCCTAAGGGCTTTACTTTGGCCCGCCAAAGACCTCACCGCAATTTATGGTATTGATAGTTTAATGCTGCGACTCTCCATGTATAGCGACAGCATACACTACATTCTTTCCTGGGGAAAAAAGCAAGAAAAAAATTATTCTGGACTTATAAAAGGATTTTATGCATTTAGCAATTATCCTTCCATAGCCATGAAAGTAACGAGCGGCTCATTTCGCATAGCCGATTCTTTATACAATATTTTGCCCTCTAACTCCATTATCTTCAAAGGAGAAGGTCTTACCGAGGTTAGAAATTTTGAAATTAAGGGAAACCAGGAACATTTGCTGGTGGACGGAATTTTTGGGAAGGACTCAGCCCAGGTAATAAAGGCCCAATTCGATAAAGTAAACCTCAGTCATTTCAACTTTTTACTCAGCACTTTCAACTCTCGTATAGCTGGCAAACTCAATGGAAAGATACTTTTAAGAAACATTCTCGGCAAACCCTTTCTGGAATCAAAACTCTCAGTCAATGACCTCAACTTCAACAACACGCCTTTGGGGCAACTCAGCCTCAATAGCACTTACAATGCAGCAAGGGAAGAATTAAAAATTGATGCTGAGACAGTTTACACGCAAAATCATACGGTGTATCGACCTGTTTCCTTAAAGGGGAGTTATTTTCCGTTTCGCACTCAGAACAACTTTGATTTACGACTTATAGCAGATAACTTCAACCTCAATGCGCTCGAATCTCTTATTCATCAGATATTTCCGACGCTTAGTGGACATGTAAGCACCTCAATTCAACTTAGGGGTAGTCCTTCAAAACCAGAGCTTTCTGGTAAAATTAAATTTTCCCAGACTCAATTCCGCGTGGCTTTTATCAATACATCCTACTCGATAAACGATGAAATCAGCCTCACCCCTTCGGCAATTATTTTTAACAACCTTACGATAAAAGATTCGATAGGCAATAAGGCCTTGTGCACAGGCCGTATTGAACATACTTGGTTGCGGGATTTTAATTTTGACCTCAAAATAAAACCCGAAAAATTCTTACTTTTCAACAATGATGCTTTACAGAACCCCGTTTTAAGTGGTAGTGGGTTTCTAAGCGGAGTGATAAATATCAGTGGGCCTCTTAAAAACCTGAATGTGAATATTGCTGCCACAACCGAAAGGGGTACTGAAGTCTACATCCCCCTGGCCTCGTCCATCGATGCGCAGCAAGCAGATTTTATAAGCTTCAGGCAGCATGAAGAGTTGCCTGAAAAAAAATCTATGGTTAAAAGTACGGTTGAGTTGAAAGGCTTTTCGGTAGTTGCCAACCTCACCCTTACGCCTCAAGCTCGTTTGCGCATTAGCCTACCACAAAATGCCGGAACCATTGAGAGCCAAGGAGATGGAAATATTAGCCTAGCCATCAGCAATCGCGGCGACCTTACCCTCACGGGTGATTACAATATACAATCGGGTACTTTCCTGTTTAATCTTCAAAATATTTTAAGCCGGGTGCTTGAGATCGAGAAAGGGAGTCGCATACACTTCCCCGGTAACCCCATGGATGCAGAGATTGATTTGGCAGCCTCTTTTACCACACGCACCACCCTTACCGGCCTGGGCCTCGACCTCGACAGTACTATAACTAGCATCAGAATGCCTGTAAAAACCCTCATTCGGCTCCAAAACAAATTGCTTGATCCTCGCATAAGCTTTTCGATTAAATTTCCTAAAATCGACGAGGACATTCGACGTATGGTTTATACCCGCCTCGATACCACCAATGAAGTCCTTATGACACAACAGTTTGTATCATTGCTCGTGCTCAACAGTTTCAGTTTTACCCTCACAAATAAATCGCTGAGCAACAGTATTGGAATATCTTCATTCCAAATGATTTCTAACCAGATAAGTAATCTCCTTTCACAAGTCAGCCGCGATCTGGATATTGGAATCAATTACAGGCCGGGCGATGCCATCTCGGCCCAGGAATTGGAACTGGCCCTGCGCACTCAACTTTTTGATGAACGTGTAATCATAGATGGCAGTCTGGGTATGATCGGGGATCCCTCGCGCCAGCAAACCAGCAACTTTGTGGGCGATATCAATGTAGAAGTGAAATTAACAGCAGATGGCAAAATACGATTAAAAGCATTCAACCGTTCAAACAATATGGAATTAATTACCGTGTCGGCTCCTTATACGCAAGGGGTCGGGTTATCTTATCGCAAAGATTTTGAAGCCCTGGGCGACCTTTTCCGTCGCAAACGTAAAACCCTACAAACCTCTCAGGCGTTGAAACCTGAAGAACCTGCCTTGCAAGTTGATCAAACCGACAAAATGTAAAGAATCATTTCGCGTGTAATCTCCCCTGGTTGGGTGCTCTGATTATCAACGCCTTTGGCTCTTAAATCGTAATAATTAATTCTGCGCAAAATTCGATGACATTTTTCAACAGGAAAATTCTTGGCTGCAGCCAGGTAATCCTTCAAGAAAAACCTATGGATTCCTAAGGCAGAGCTTACGTGCGATTCGGTCTTAACGGGCAAAAGATGATACAACCAAACTTTGTAAAACATAGCATATAAAGTGGCAGCCACCCGCACCGGATGATATTCCTTGGCATCGGCTGCATACCGCAGGGCAATTCTTGTAGCCATAGTACGGTTTTTATATGCCAAATGCCTGAAAAGTTCATAGATACTATACTCCTTGCTAATTCCAATAAATTCTTCAATGTGTTTAGTTTGCACGGTGGTTCCCTGAGGAAGATTTAAAAACAATTTTGCGCATTCATTGACTATAAGCTCTATTTCGTTTCCTGTATATTCAGCAAGCATTTGTAAGGCTTCCTCGTCGATATTGTATTGATGCGCAGCCAGATAATTCTTTATCCAACCAGGAATCTCACTATCGTACAATTTTTTAAACTCTGCTTCAACGATATGCTTTTTGGCTTCAGCATTCAGCCTTTTGATATGCTTATTTTTATCTGATTTGCTGGCAATTACCAGTAGGGTGGACGGGGTAGGTTTTTCAAAGTATTTCTGCAGACTATCGTCTTCATCCGTACGCAAATGCTGGGCTTCACGAACAATGACAATATTGTGTGAGGCACCTACAGGATAGCGCCTGGCTGCATCGACTACTTTACCAGCATGTACATCGAGACCATAAAAAACCGTGAGATTAAAATCTTTCTCATAATCCTGCAAAAGGTGATGCTGGATGTAATCGGTGAGGGAATCTATAAAGTAGGGTTCGGTGCCATAAAAATAATACACCGGCTTAAATATTCTGTGCTTCAAATCGTTGATTATATCAAGATAAAGGTTGGCCATAAACAAAGAGCGGGGTTAGTCCTGGTCAAAAATAAGATGTTTAACGGTAAGGCCATTGTTAATAAGCTGGCGCAAGGAATCGATCCCGATGCGTACATGCAATTCGGTGAATTGACGAGACACTTCCCTGTCTTTTTCTTCGGTTTTCACCCCGTCGGGTATCATGGGCTGATCGGAAACCAACAGCAAGGCGCCCGTAGGAATATGATTGGCAAAACCAGTAACAAAAAGGGTGGCTGTCTCCATGTCAATGGCCATGCAGCGCGTTTTTCTTAAAAAATCTTTGAATTCTTGGTCATACTCCCAAACACGGCGATTGGTAGTATAAACGGTTCCTGTCCAATAGTCGCGGCCATAATCGCGAATGGTAGTGGATATAGCTTTTTGCAAGGCGAAAGCAGGCAAGGCGGGTACAATTTCAGGCATGTAGTCGTTCGAGGTGCCTTCTCCTCTTATAGCCGCAATAGGTAAGATAAGGTCTCCCAGCTTGTTTTTCTTTTTTAGTCCCCCACATTTTCCCAGAAATAAAACAGCTTTGGGAGATACCGCACTCAGCAGGTCCATGATGGTGGCAGCATTTGCACTTCCCATTCCAAAATTTATCATGGTTATATCTCCTGCCGTTGCTGCTGGCATGGTTCTGTCCTGTCCCTTAACCTCCACTCCCATAATACGGGCAAAAAGATTGAGATATTCTTTAAAATTGGTCAATAAAATATATTTTCCAAATTCTTCAAGGGGCATTCCCGTGTAGCGGGGTAACCAATTACTTACAATCTCTTCTTTTGTCCTCATTTTTTATCTGATTCTTAGAGATACGAATTTTAATATGGAGCCTAAAGAATATTCAGGCCTTTTCATCGTATTGCAAAAGTAGTTGTTTTGAGTTACGCAAGCCATCCCGACAAATACAAAGCTTAGGCTGATAATTTCAACCGATTCAAGTTGATTATAGAGAAAATCATCACCGTGGCACTGAGCCATTGGATTGGGGTGAGCCAAGAAGCGTTGAAAAGGTAATCGAACAGAATAGCCGATAGTGGGAAAAAAAGTTCACAAACAGTGGCAATAGAAGCTTTTACCCTTTTAAGTCCGTAATAATAAATAAAAATAGCCCCAGAGCCTGTAGTAAGACCAATGAGTATAAATATAAACCAATTCATGGGAGTTGCTTGAAAAAACTGATGCATTTTTCCACTGCCCCATACCACAGGGAGCATAATAGCTGTGGTAAGGCCATACCGAAAATAGGTAGCCGTGGGAAAACTCAAAGCACTCAATGCCTTTTTGCTGAAAACCGTACTGCTTCCAAAGGCAAGAGCGGCCAGCAGTGAATAAAGGGCTGCGTACAGATAATTTTTACCCCCTTCAATATGGGGCAGGCTCCATCCAAAGGTTAAAAAATAGCCGGCAATGATGGCTAGCGAAGCCCAGAAATAAAAAGCTACTCTGAGTTTTTCTTTAAGTAAAATTGTAGCCAAAGCGATGGCAAAAACAGGTTGAAGCTTTTGCAACAGCACAACGATGGTTAATTTCTGAAAATTTACCAAAAACAATGCTTTGACGATGGCCATTGTCCCAATAGCCCCACCTGCCAGAGCAACCCAAAACAATGAAAACCACTCCTGCCGGCTAATCCCCCGTGTCTTTCGATATTTGCCCGGTAAGAATAGAGTCATGAAAACGAAAGGGAGCAGGTGCAGGATAAAAACAACAAAACGAACATCAAGATTGTAAAGTTGTGGAGTAAGAACAATGCCATCCAGCCCCCAGAGAATTGCTGCAAAGCTTATGGCAAAGGCTCCCCAAACCCTTTGACGAAAATTATTTTCTGATGATTTTTCCATACTGAAGGCAAAATTACGGCTTTATGCACTATCTTTGAAAGAAAGGAAAGGAGGGATTCCCATGAAAACGCTGAAACCCGCTTTATTCTATGAAAACACCGAAGATGCCACTCTTCGCTGTTTACTGTGCCCTCACCTTTGCTTGCTCAAAGAAGGGCAAACAGGTATTTGCCAGGCCCGACGCAACCATAATGGTATTCTTTATTCATTGAACTATGGCATCATTACTTCTCAAGCCCTGGATCCCATCGAAAAAAAACCCCTCTACCATTTCCATCCCGCCCAGAAAATCTTCAGCATCGGGTCTTTTGGTTGCAACCTCTCCTGCAAGTTTTGTCAAAATCATGAAATTTCCATGCACGGAGCACCTGATTTCAATTACCTTGAGCCGCATTACCCCTGCGATATTATAGAAAAAGCAGCACAAATTGCAAACAATATAGGTATCGCATATACTTACAATGAACCCATAATTTCCATAGAATTTATCCTCGAGACCGCGCATCTGGCTAAACACAAGGGCCTACACAATGTAATGGTAACCAATGGCTTTATAAACCCCACCCCCTTGCGACGACTGCTACCTTTAATCGATGCCTGGAATGTAGACCTAAAAGCCTTCAACGAAAATTTTTATAAAAAACTAACGGGTGGTAGCCTGCTGCCGGTGCTCAACAACTTAAAAACTATTCGCAGGGAAGGCAACCATTTGGAGATCACCTATCTGGTAATCCCCAACGAAAATGACAATCCCAAAGAATTCAATGCCATGGTCAGTTGGCTGCGGGATGAACTGGGGCCCGACACCATATTGCACCTAACACGCTTTTTCCCCCATTACAAATACCAGGCCCCTCCCACACCCCCCGAAACCCTAATGAATCTCTACCAAATCGCTCGCCAGCAATTGCATTGGGTGTATTTGGGAAATATCCAACTGAGCATCGGCAACGAATCGCATTGCCCTAAATGTGGAGCCTTGTTGGTGCGCCGCAGCGGTTATTTTACAGAAATAGCAGAACTTGATGAACAGGGCCATTGCAAAAAATGCAGAACAGCTCTACCGTTTATCAAATAGGACTTCTTTTCTGTCGCCTCCCCCAACAATATAGTATTTAATTTCGCACCCAAATTCTCATCTGAATGAAGAAGATTTCTCTTACATCAATATTTTTTCTTCTGACGCAACTGCTAATGGCTCAAAGCCAAGATTATTATTCGCTAAACACCTTGCGGAACGAGAATAGAATTTACCAATCCAATATTAAAACCCCCCTCCTACATCCTGTGGATGACCCATTGGGCCTGCCCCTTTTGCCCCTCGAAGGTAACAAGCAACTCCTTTTGCAGTTTGACGATCTGGATGGAACCTACAAAGTCTGGCAATACACCTTTATTCATTGCGACGCACTCTGGAATCCATCGCCATTGCGGCCCAATGAGTATCTGGAGGGTTTTACCTTTGATGAAATAAGAGACTATGCATTTTCATTCAACACCACCACCTCTTTTGTACATTACTCCATTGCCTTTCCTAATGAATATATTCGTTTTTCTCGCTCGGGCAACTACTTACTGGTGGTTTATGAGGAAACCCTGGAAAAACCTGCTCTTACAATGCGTTTTATGGTTTTTGAGGAAAAGGTGCGAATTGGAGACCTCCGGATTGCAAGGGCCACACTTCCAGCCTATATGAATAACTTTCAGGAGGTGGATTTCTCGATATACCCAGGAAAATACAAAATAGTGGCCCCTGAGCGTGACCTTAAGGTAGCAATCATACAGAACGGTCGTTGGGACAATATTTTAATTCTTCGCAAACCCCGAAATGTAACACCCGATGCCCTCAGTTACGATTACGAAGAAGAAAACCTTTTCCCTGCAGGCAACCAATACAGACACTTTGATATCAAAAGTTTGCGTTACAGAACAGAGCGCGTAGCCGATATTCGCTTTTTAAACGATGGTTATCATGTCTATTTACAACCCGACCTGCCACGCGTTTTTAAACCTTTCGTCAGCGAACCCGACATCAACGGAAGAATGTACATACATACTGAAGATATGACGCATAGCCAAACCGAAGCCGATTATGCCTGGGTTCATTTCAAGGTACCCTTCGATTACCCCCTGGCGGGTGGCAGTGTATTCATCATGGGTGCCCTGTCAGGCAATACACTCAACCCCCTCTCGCAAATGATTTACAATTACAACGAAAAATGCTACGAGGCCTCCTTGTTCCTCAAACAGGGGTACTACAATTATCTTTACGTATTTGCCAATAGCTCTGACGATCGGGGCGATCCATCGGTTATTGAAGGCAATAAATGGGAGACTCCCAACGAATATCTGCTGCTGGTTTATCACAGGGAACCCGGCGATATTACCGATAAACTTGTTGGATGGACATTATGGGGAAGAGAAGCCACCCTACGCAGACCGTAATTATTAAAAAACAGGTATTTTTGCAAGAAAGCCAGGGGCCATGAAAAATAACAAAAAAGATTTCATCATTTTAGGCGCCGGAAACGTTGCCCATGCATTGAGTAAAGAGCTCAATGCCAAAGGATACACCATTAGAGGTATTTACAGTCGAACCACCAAATCGGCCCGAGCGCTGGCCAAGTATTTTTCGTGCGAAGTGTATGCCGATCCTTCCCTTGTACCTGCCGACGCGAGCTATTACTTGATAAGCGTAACCGATGAAGCCTTACCTGAAGTAGCTTCCCGTTTGCCAGATACTCAGGGACTGGTGTTACACACAGCCGGCTCGGTGCCTTTGGGTGTGCTGGCCCGCTTCAAGCACCATGGAGTATTGTATCCCCTACAAACCCTTTCAAAATCAAGAGAAACAGATTTCTCTATAGTACCCCTGTGCATCGAGGCCTCCGATAAATCAACCTTAAAAGATATCAAAAAATTGGCCCTCGAAATATCGGAAACAATTGTAGAGGTAACTTCTCAACAAAGAAAGATTCTTCATGTAGCGGCTGTATTTTCCTGCAACTTTAGCAATTATATGTATATCGCTGCCCACGATATTTTGAAAAATGCCGGCATGGATTTTAAAATTTTGCTTCCATTGATTATTGAAACCGTGGAAAAACTCATGCTCATGGATCCCCGTCAAGCCCAGACGGGTCCTGCTGTTAGAGGAGATAAAACCATAATAAAAGAACATCAACAATTGTTGAACGACATGCCACAGTATCAAAAAATCTATGCCTACCTTTCTGCGGCTATAGCCGAAACCTTTTCGCAAAAAAAAGATTGAAAGCATGGTACTTAATTACAAAGAGCTCCTTCACAATATCCACACCTTCATTTTTGATTACGACGGAGTGCTAACTACCGGAGAGGTTTACATCTTACCCAATGGGGAAGCCTTGCGCGGTGGGCATGTAAAAGATGGCTATGCCCTTCAGCATGCCTTAAAAAACGGTTATCGTGTGGCTATCATTAGTGGTGGCAAAAGCGATTCTATGATTCACCGCCTCAACATGCTAAAAATTAAGGATTATTTTCTGGGTGTATCCGACAAACTGGCCACTTTTAAAGAATACATAACCCGTGAAGCCATCCATCCCCAGAATGTGCTTTATATGGGCGATGACATCCCCGATTTTGAAGTTATGAAAGAAGTAGGTTTACCTTGCTGCCCGGCTGATGCTGCCGAGGAAATTAAGGCTATATCGATGTATATTTCGCATCGCGAAGGAGGCAAAGGCTGTGTTCGCGACGTTATCGAACAAACCCTGCGACTCCATGGTAAATGGATGAATGGCAACGCTTTCTATTGGTAGCACTTATGCTAAAATTTAAACTCAAAAACTTTTGGTTAAAAACCTCACGCAACGTTCCCGCATATCTGCGGCTTCTACGCTGGAAAAATCTTTTTATATTAGCCATGTCTCTTTTAGTGGTGCGCTATGGAATTATTCTCCGCTTCCTCCATGAATCAGTAGCTTTGCGAGAAATTTCTCACAGCGTTTTTCTATTGATGAGCTTGGCCACAATATTGATTGCAGCTGCGGGTTATATCATTAACGATTACTACGATTTAAAAATAGACCTCCTCAACAAACCCTCGTCCATGGTGCTGGGTCGTATAATGAGCACTACACGAGGTATTGTACTTTATGTTTTTCTGAATGTCGTCGGATTGAGTGCAGGCCTGCTGGCTTCCTTAAAAACGGGGCATCCTTTTCTTTTCCTGTTATTTATGCTATCTGCCTCCCTTCTATGGTTCTATTCGTTTGATTTGAAAAGCCGATTGCTGTGGGGAAATATCGCCGTAAGCCTACTCGCCTCCCTTTCGTTGCTTTTACCTCTCATTTTTGAGTTTTACTTGTTCATCGCTTACCCCGACGATTGGATAAAAAATATGCGCGCCTTCCGACAGGTTCTGCGACTAACAGTTGGGCTGGCCATCTTTGCTTTCCTTTTGACCCTGATTCGCGAGATCCTCAAAGACGCCGAAGATATAAAGGGTGATAAAGCCGAAAACTGTCTTACACTTCCTATTGCCCTGGGCTGGCCTTCCACCCGAAACATTCTCTCAGGCCTGATAATTTTTACAATGATTCTGCTGGGTTTGGCCCAATATTACCTGAGCCATGCAGGCTTTCATTGGGCTTTTTTATGGTATTTCATCACACAATTCCTTCTTGTTTTTCTCTTTTCGCGATTACCAGAAGAATTGCAACCAGAAAAATTAATGATTGCCACTCGTTTAGCAAAAATCACCATGCTGGTTGGCGTTGCAGGTGTGTTTTTCATTTTTTAATAAACCCAAACCTTCTCTATGTACGACTTTTATCTGAAAGAGGCCCTTGTTGGAAAATTTTTTCGTTTTATTGCAGTGGGTTTCTCTGGCCTACTGGTAGATTATGGCATAACAGCCCTTTCCAAGGAAATCATTCGCTTACAGAAATACGCTGCCAATGCCCTAGGTTTCATTGTAGCTGCCACATCCAACTACTACCTTAATCGAATTTGGACTTTTCATAGCCATAACCCCCAACTCTTGCTTGAATTTTCTCAATCAACAGTCCTTCCAAAACAGCGACAACCGGCCTTGTAAGCAGCCTGTTAATATTTAATGGGTTTTTGTTTTGGAAACGGCCACGACGAGTTGCACCGTTGAGAGTGC
>CALJNV010000141.1 GCA_937981455.1 uncultured Bacteroidales bacterium
TGGGTGAGTTTGAGAATGCTATAAAATATCTTAAAAAGTTCGATTCCAATGATCCCATGACTTCATCCATGGCATTTGGCGCAATAGGTGATGCTTACGTCGAGTTAGGCAAAAACGACAAAGCCATAAGCTATTATAAAAAAGCAGCCGATAAAAAAAACGAATTTACCACTCCGGCTTTTCTTTTCAAAGCCGCAATGACTTATGAATTGGAAAACGATTTTAAAAAAGCTTTAGAACTCTATGAAAAAATTAAGGCTGAATATCCCCGCAGCTACGAGGGACGCGATATTGATAGATTTATTGCCAAGGCAAAAGGGATGTTGAAATAGTATCAGGAACCATGGAATAAGCCTGACTCACTGAAAAAAATAGAGAGTCAGGCTTTTTCATTGAATACAAAGAAGCTGATGGAAAGACCTCGAATTGTTTACATGGGTACACCTGAGTTTGCTGTTTCCCCGCTCAAGGCAGTTATTGAAGCAGGATACCCAATTGAAGCGGTGGTAACTGTACCCGATAAACCTGCCGGGAGAGGACAAAAATTGACGCAAAGTGCCGTTAAAATTTTTGCACTGGAGAAAGGGCTTCGCATACTACAACCCATCAATCTTAAAGATCCCGCTTTTATTGCAGAGCTTAAAGCAATTCAACCCGACCTTATAATTGTAGTGGCTTTTCGCATTTTACCTCGCGAAGTTTTTTCGATGCCAGCGCTGGGGACTTTTAATTTGCATGCCTCGCTTCTGCCTGCTTATAGAGGTGCGGCCCCCATTCAAAGAGCTATAATGAACGGTGAAACCCAAACAGGGCTTTCAACTTTCTTGTTGGATGAGGGCATAGATACCGGTAAAATTATTTATCAAAAACACCTAACGATTGGGGAGCAAGAAACAGCTGGAGAACTTCACGATCGCATGATGATGGAAAGCCCTGAAATAGTGTTGGCCACCATTCATTTTCTTATTTCAGGAGAAGAATCATCAAATGCTACTCTAATCCTTGTTAATGCACCTCAGCCTGCTGATGCAACTATTTTTCCGCCAGCTCCCAAGATCCTCAAAAATGATTGCCACATCCATTGGAATGAAGCATGCAGGCATATTTTTAATCAAATTCGGGGTTTGAGCCCTTACCCCGGAGCTTATACCGAACTCAAAAGTTCTGCCAAGGAAACATTCCATTTAAAAATATTTAAAGCAAAGATCCCTACATCAGATGAATTTCAAAGAGGTAAGGCTTTCGACGTATTATCTGACCCAGGTAGCGTAATTACAGATGGGCGTAGTTATATGTATGTTAGGACTTTAGATGGTTTTATTCAAGTTCTTGAAGTTCAGCTTCAAGGGAAAAAACGCCTCAATACGGAAGAATTCTTAAGAGGATTCAGAATGGAAGGGCAATGGATAGCCCTGTAGATGGTTGTTTTTATTCAAAATAATTGATTAATAATACATTAAAAGAATTCGGGAATTTGATTTTTTTCTGTCAAGAAAAAGATCCATTCGTGTCAAGGGGGTATAAAAAGTTAAATCAAGGACTTACTTAGAGGCATAAGGGACATAGAGAGAATAAATAATTATTAACAAAAAGCCTTTTTTATTAACTTTTTTGTCTTGAAGCCTTGTAGATGCTTGCATTGGAAAACTTATTATTTATATTTGCATTACCGTAGAATGTTAACTAAAACCTATCCAACATGAACAAAGCCGAGTTAATCAATGCAATTGCTGCCAACAGTGGGTTGAGCAAAGCTGCTTCGAAAAAAGCCCTGGATGCAACCATCGCAGCTGTCACCGAAGCCCTCAAAAAGGGTGAAAAAGTGTCCCTCATCGGATTTGGTACCTTTGGTGTGGCTAAACGCAGCGCACGAACTGGTCGTAATCCCAAAACACAGCAGGTCATGCAGATCCCTGCTAAAGCTGTTGTAAAATTTAAACCCGGTAGCGAACTTAGCAAAGTTGTTAAGTAAGTTCAAGGTCTCTTATCCCATGAAGCTGCCCGCGCTGCGAGCAGCTTCTTTTACTTTGTAGGGTTTAATGCCAGAAAAACAAATCACCTTCAGTTTTCACTATCTTTCCACTTTCAAGTAAAAAGCTAATTACCTGTAAAACATCATCTTCATTAAGGGGGTCTGCAACAGAACTTATTAATTGGGAAAGGCTTATGGGTGAACTTTTTAGAATCGGCTTAATGAGTTCCAATATGCGAGTGAATTCATAATCGCTGAGTCCCACTTTATTTCTTTTTACGCAATAATCGCAATAGCCGCAACGCTGAGTCGTGTTTTCTCCAAAATAGGCCAATAGTAATTGGTTTCTGCAGTGCCTATCATCGGTTACGTAATTCAATATAGCTTCGAGTCTGCGAAGTGCAGCTTCTTTGCGCTGCTGGTAAGTTTCCGGGGAAAGGGAAAACGCTCCCGGATCCACACGTTCATTTACAAAAATTAATTGAGGTTTATTTTTTCGTGGTAAGTAGCTTAATACTTCCATTTGATCGAGCTCTTTGAGTAGTTTTTCTACAACTTCAACACTTATTTTTAGGGCCGTGGCAATGTTTTCTTCACTGATTTGACAATAATCCGTAAAAAGGCCCCCTCCATAGAGTCGTGTCAAGGTTTTGATAAACAGTGTAAATCGCTTGTTCTCGACCTGGAATCGATAAACATTGTCGTTGCTCATTCTAAATACAATCTGCGAGGGTGCATCGATGGCATCATTGAGTGCGATGTATCCATCTTGTTCGAGAAGTTTTAGGGAGCTATAGGCTATAATGGGTTTAAGGTTATATCGCTTGACGAAGTCATTCATTTCGAAGTCGAATGACTGGTCTTTGCCTGCACCAATGGCGAGATTGTAATAATTTCCAAGGGCTGTATATATATTTTTGATAACGGCCGGAGAAGGCCATGCATTTTCGAAATGTTCACGAATCTCATGCAAATCTGTTTCATCGTAAAGTAGAATACCCCAGGATCTCTGGCCATCGCGTCCTGCACGACCTGCTTCTTGAAAATAGGCTTCAGGCGAGTCGGGTACATCCACATGCACCACAAAGCGGACATCAGGTTTATCTATACCCATGCCAAAAGCATTGGTGGCTACCATTACTCGAGCATCATTTCTCATCCACCGCGATTGTTGAATATCACGCTCTTTGGGTGGAAGACCAGCATGGTAAACCCCTGCAGAAATGTTGTGGCTGGCAAGAAAATTGGCGATTTCAACAGTTCTTTTCCGATTTCTTACATAAACAATTCCGCTTCCGCCCAATCTTTGAGCAATGTTGAGTAGACGTCGTCCTTTATCATTTTCTTTTTGAACGACATAGATAAGATTGGGTCTTGAAAAAGTTTTAATGAAAACATTTCGTTCTCTGAAAGCAAGTTTTTTTTGTATATCCTCAACAACCTCAGGCGTGGCAGTGGCAGTGAGGGCCAGTACTGGTATCTCCGGAAAAAAGGGTCGAATTTCTGCAATGCGTAAATAAGGTGGTCTGAAATCGTAGCCCCATTGCGAAATACAGTGGGCTTCGTCGACGGCTAACAACGACAAATGCATGTATTGCAGCCTGTCCCGAAACATATCGGTTATGAGTCGTTCAGGCGAGAGGTAAAGAAATTTCAACTGTCCGTAAGTAGCATTGTCGAGCACCCGTTCAATTTGATAAGTATTCATGCCAGAGTATACCGCCTCGGCGCTTATATTTTTCCTTTTCAATGCCTCTACCTGGTCTTTCATAAGGGCTATAAGAGGCGAAACTACAATGCATAATCCTGGTAGGACCATCCCAGGCACCTGATAACAAATACTTTTTCCCCCACCTGTGGGCAACAAAGCCAACGTATCCTTTCCATCCAACACAGAACGGATAATTTCTTCCTGCAAAGGTCGAAAAAACTGATGGCCGAAGTATTCCTTTAATATTCTGTGTATCTCAGTTGGGTGCCCCATCCCAATAGATTTTACTTTATAACTCCAAAAATATTAAACTTTCCACCAATTTATGTGTAACTTCCTTTGCTTACCTTTGTCCCATCAAATAAAAAACCATGGACCCTTTAGTTTACATGATCATTGCTTTTACTTTTTTTCCGGTTTTTTTATGGACCATATTCAAGGACATTGGTATTGCTCCTTACAAAACCCTCATTCCATTTTACAATTATTTCTCATGGAATCGCCTGATAGGTAAACCACTTTATTGGTACCTCTTACTATTTGTTCCTTTTATCAACGTTTTCATGGTCTTTCTGATGATTGTAGAGACAGCCAAATGTTACCAAAAATATGATTTGGGCCCTCAGGCACTTGCCGTTGTTTTTCCAATCATTTATCTCCCTTATCTAGGGCTATCTCCCCAAGAAAAATATCTTGACCCTATTCAAAGGCCTGTAATCAAAAAAAGCAGTCTTCGTGAATGGGTGGATGCTATCATTTTTGCCGTTGTAGCCGCCAGTATCATCCGTATGTTTCTTTTCGAAGCCTATACCATTCCCACCTCCTCTATGGAAAAATCTTTATTAGTAGGAGATTATTTGTTTGTCAGCAAAATAGCCTATGGGCCTAAAATTCCCAACACACCGATTGCATTTCCATTTGTACACCATACACTTCCCTTTACCAAATATACCCAATCTTTTGTGGAATGGATTAAATTACCTTATTACCGTTTTCCCGGTTTGGGGAGGGTAAAACGTAATGATCCAGTGGTTTTCAATTATCCCAGTGGCGACACGGTTATCCTTGAAAGGCAAAATGAAGATTATTACAGGGTGATTCGAATGGCTGAGCAAGAAGCAAGGTACCGTTATGGCTCGAGTTATTACCCGGGCCTGGGTCGAAAAATGATTTGGGAACAATATCACATTACATCTCGGCCGGTGGATAAGCGTGAAAACTATATCAAACGCTGTATTGCTTTGCCGGGTGATACTCTTCTAATAATTGACCAGCAAGTGTTTATTAATGGTCAACCCGCATATAACCCTCCTGGCATGCAATTCACTTATCGCATCCAAACTGAGGGAAGGCCTTTGAGCTCCAGGGTTTTAGATAAAATGGGTATTTCCTCGGAAGATGCTGAAATGTACAAAGCTTATGGCGTTTTACCCTTAACCTCAGACAAGGCGCACGAACTACAGAAAGTTCCAGGGGTTTTAAAGGTTGAGAAAAATTTAATGCCCGCTGGCATGTGGTCGCCCGATATTTTTCCTTTCGACTCAGCTTATCGCTGGAATGTAGATAATTTTGGCCCCCTTTATATCCCCAAAGCCGGCGACGAACTGGAAATGAGTATGGCTACTCTACCTTTATACAGAAGGATTATCGAAGTTTATGAGGGTAATAAGCTTGAAGTTCAGGAGGATCAAATTTTTATAAATGGCCAACGGGCCTCGTCATACAAGTTCAAGCAAAATTACTATTGGATGATGGGCGACAACCGCCACAATTCTGCTGACTCGCGCTATTGGGGTTTTGTGCCCGAAGACCATGTAGTGGGAAAGGCTGTCTTTGTTTGGCTTTCACTCGATAAAGACAAAACCCTCAGTGAGGGTAAAATCAGGTGGAGTAAAATGTTCAGGATTCCCAGGTAAAGAAAAATCCTAAACAGATTTATAATGCATAACTTATTATCTATGCTCACTTAGAAGCATGCCTTTTACGGATTTTTATAGAATTGCCCTGCTTGCAAATAGCAGGGTTTTTTATATTCTCTCATTGGCTAAAAAATAAATGAGACGGTGATTCCAATGTCTTTACAAGTAAACTTCATGAATTACTTTCAAATGGGCCGGAAGTCAATGGTGGTCTGTGCTTTGGGCAAATATTGTACCATCATATCTGTGCCTCTCTTAAATCTATAATTTAGAGAAGGGTGACTCATTTGAGCTTGCTTTAAAAAAATAAACCGCAAAGAATAGAAACTCTATTGCGGTTTTCGAATTCATACAAATAAAAGGGATAGAAGAATTAAAAAGTTTAAGAATTACTTTGCAAAACTGATGGCCCTCGTTTCCCTTATGACAGTAATCTTAATTTGACCCGGATAGGTCATTTCTTCCTGAATTTTCTTTGAAAGTTCATAGGAAATTCTGCTGGCATCATTATCGCTAACTTTTTCCGCGCCAACAATTACACGAAGTTCGCGGCCGGCCTGTATAGCAAAAGTTTTCACTACTCCAGGGTAGGCTAGGGCCATTTCTTCGAGCTTATGAAGACGTTGCATATATGCCTCAACTACTTCGCGGCGAGCGCCCGGGCGAGCCCCCGAGATGGCATCGCAAACCTGCACGATGGGTGCCAGCAAGGTGGTCATTTCTACTTCTTCGTGGTGCGAGCCAATGGCATTGCACACATCGG
The DNA here is from genome assembly GCA_937981455.1 of uncultured Bacteroidales bacterium. Taxonomy (GTDB): domain Bacteria; phylum Bacteroidota; class Bacteroidia; order Bacteroidales; family TTA-H9; genus UBA2030. The sequence goes on from CALJNV010000141.1 coordinate 6,366, forward strand.
GCTTTTCCTTATATTTTTCGGCCAGTGTCATGCCTAAAAGTGCATGGGGTAGATCGGCTTCATTTTCTGCAACCTTCCCAATATCATGGAGCAAGCCTGCACGTTTTGCTTTTTTGGGGTTAAGTCCTAATTCAGCTGCCATATTTGCACAGAGACGGGCAACCTCTTTCGAGTGATGCAATAGGTTTTGCCCGTATGAAGAACGATATTTCATTTTACCAACCAACCTGATGAGCTCAGGATGCATGCCGTGGATGCCCAGCTCCATCACTGTGCGCTTGCCTATTTCTATGATTTCCTGCTCAATTTGCTTTTCAGTTTTGGCTACCACTTCTTCAATACGTGCTGGGTGGATGCGTCCGTCGGTAACCAGCTTTTGCAGCGAGAGGCGTGCAATTTCGCGACGTATTGGGTCGAAACTCGAGAGCAAAATGGCATCAGGGGTGTCGTCGATGATAATTTCTACCCCGGTAAGTGCTTCAAGTGTACGAATATTTCTACCTTCCCGTCCAATGATGCGTCCTTTAATTTCTTCATTTTCAATATTAAATACAGAAACAGAGTTTTCTATAGCATGCTCTACCGCAGTGCGCTGAATGGTTTCCACTACAATTTTGCGGGCTTCGTTCTGGGCTGTTATTTTAGCTTCGTCCATAATGTCTCTAACAAAAGCCATGGCTTCATTACTTGCTTCTTCCCTTAAGGATTCTATCAGCTGGGTTTTGGCTTCTTCTTGGGTCATGCCCGAGATCTTTTCTAACATTTCGGCTTTCTCGCGTAAAGCTTTGTCCAGTTCTTTTTCTTTGCGCTCTACCTCTTCAAGCTGGGTGGTTAGGGTTATCCGCATTACTTCAACTTCTTTAAGCTTTTTCTGAAGTTCTTCATTTTTTTGGTTGAGCTGTTGTTCTCTTTGTTTCAATTTGGTTTCAAGTCGCAAGAGGTTGCTGTTCTTTTCATTAATTTCCTGCTCGTTGGCAAGTTTTAGTTGCAAGATTTCTTCCCTTGCTTGCGAAAGTTTTTCTTTTCGGAGGTTTTCGGCATTTTGTTCAGCTTCTCGCAGTAGGAGGTTACTGCGCGACTGTGCATTTCTTTTAATGAAAAGGGCTGTGGTGATACTTGCTATCACTGCACCAACTAATACCAGAATTAAAGTTAGTATTATGTTCATAGTTACAAGGTTTTAGGAGGGAAAAGAAAAAACCCGCGGACAATTATGAAGAATTGAAACCCCTGTTATACAGGTTTAGGGTTGCCCTGTGCGCCTCAGACTTCCACCGTTTCCACCATGTGAAAACCCTGCAAGCAGGGTGTGGCCTGTCTTCAACCACAGTGAGACTTCCCTTAAGTGCTTCGTGTTGAGTTTGCAATCTTGATGAATTGCCGCGGGCTATTTTTTTATGCCGGTGTCAAAGAACGTTCAGATGCATGTATTTACCAGTTGCTCAATAGCTTGTATCCTTTCTTTGAGTATGTGTTCGTCGTGCAGGGCAATCCGTCTTTCGTTTTCAAGATTGATGGTCATTTCTAACGAAATCATGGCCAATAAATCCTGATAGTCGGTGTATGCGTACTGTTCATTGTACTTTTTTAACCTTTGATTGACTTCAATTGCCGCTTTTCTTACGAATTCTTCTTCCTCCTTTTTTACCGTTAGCCGATAGTTTCTATCTGCAAGAGTGATGGTTATTGTAATTTCATCCATAAGAAAAATGTCGTCCGAACATCTACTCAAGGTCAGGCTGGCTAAGTAAACCTATGCATCTGTCAATGTCCCGCACAATTCTTTCAATTTGGGTTTTGACTTCTGCTTTTTCCTTTCCCTGAGTTAATAAATGGGTTAGGTTTTGTAAATTCGATTTGTCGTTCATCGCGTTCAAATTTGCACTCACTTGCTGGAACTGCATCTTTAGGGTTTCGTTTTCTATTTCGAGTTCCCTAATTCTTTGTTCCATGTCCTGAAAACGACTGATAAGAAGTGCAATTTTTCCACCCAGGCGGTCCACTTCATTCAATATCTCATTTTCAGGCATAAAGGAGTCTCATTTGGGAGCAATGAACCAAGGGCAAAGATAATATAAAATTGAATAACTTTATTCATTCAGCCGCTTCTGAGTGTCCATCCAGCATTTCGGGTCTTCTCTGTCGTGTTCGAATGAGCGATTGCTCATATCTCCATTCTTTTATCTTTACCTCGTGGCCTGAAAGCAAAATATCGGGCACCTTCCAACCCTTATAATCAGCAGGTCGCGTGTAAACAGGAGGAGAGAGCAGGTTGTCTTGAAATGAATCGCAGAGTGCTGAAGTTTCATCATGCAATACCCCTGGTATTAACCTTACTATAGCGTCTGTAATAACAGCCGCCGCCAACTCTCCCCCTGTCAATACATAATCTCCAATTGAAATTTCCATATCAATCAAATGCTCCCTAATTCTTTCATCAATACCCTTGT
>CALJNV010000142.1 GCA_937981455.1 uncultured Bacteroidales bacterium
ATTTCAGAAGTAATCACCAACGAAATGGATAGCAATATAAAGTCAATCCATTTCGAAACCGATAAGGGTGTATCAGAGGGTATTGTTTTCCTATATATCAGCAATTTAGATAAACTGCGCGAGTTGATTACAAAACTTCGAAGAATAGAAGGGGTACATCAGGTTGCGCGCATTGACAATTATTTTCCCTCAGAAACTACCTCATAAAATATGTGCCGGAAAAAGTTTTATTTTTATTTGAATTGAATAAAGATTATATCTTTGCATTACAAGCTGTATTTTCAAAACATTCCATTATTAAATTTCATGAAAAAGGAAACTCCTAAAACCGTCAACAACGAGCTTCTTGAAACTGTTAAGCAGATTTTTTCTGATTATCTTCAGCGCAACGGTCACAGAAAGACACCTGAGAGGTTTACAATTCTGCGGGAGGTTTACCTTACCGACGAGCACTTCGATATTGAAACACTTTACTTAAGAATGAAAAAAAACAAATACAGGGTGTCTAGGGCAACACTTTACAACACCATGGAACTACTAATTGATTGTCAGTTAGTAAAACGACATCAATTTGGAGCCTCTTCCGCGCAATACGAAAAATCGTACAAGTTTCAGCAGCACGACCATATAATTTGCTATGGTGAAAAAGGAGAAATAAAAGAAATATTAGAATTTTGTGACCCACGAATTCAGGAAATCCAGCGGGATATTGAAAGACAATTAGGCGTTGTAATTGATAGTCATTCATTGGTTTTCTTTGGGAAAAAAACACCCAAAAATTAAAACCTTACGCAATTTTCATAATTTTGCATTAAATTCTCCAACAGTAGGACCCTAAAAAGGGAGACAAGCTGTTGGTCTTTTTTTGTGTCCTTTAGAGATATAGGATGAAAACCATTTATTTTTCTTCGATTGCTACTATCGATCATTTGCTTACAAGAATCTAATTTTAAATAACTTATGAAAGTAGATGTTTTGCTGGGCCTCCAATGGGGCGACGAGGGCAAGGGAAAAATTGTAGATGTTCTTTCTTCGCAATACGATATAATATGTCGATTTCAGGGAGGCCCCAATGCCGGGCATACTATAGAATGCAAAGGGCAAAAATTTATTCTACACACCATCCCCTCAGGAATTCTAAATGCAAACACGCTTAACATCATAGGCAATGGGGTTGTTATCGATCCTTTCATTCTCCAAAAGGAAATTCACATGTTGGCTGAAAAAGCCGGTATAGAGGTCATGGACAACTTACTCATTTCCAAGCGAAGTCATTTAATTCTCCCTACACATCGATTATTGGATGCGGTGCAAGAAGCCAGCAAGGGTGAAGGTAAAATTGGCTCAACGCTCAAAGGCATTGGCCCGGCTTATACTGATAGAACAGCCCGGCATGGAATACGTTCAGGCGAAGTACTTCATAAAGGTTTCATGGATAAGTATAATGACCTTAAAAGAAGCCATTTGCAAATAATTAATACATATAAAATTGATTTGCAAAATATTACCATTGATGGGTACACTTTTAGTGCTTATGAAGAATTATGGCTTGCCTCGCTCGATACTTTTAAAAAACTCAAACAAATCGATGTTGAATTTTTTATCCAAGAGCAACTTAAAGCAGACAAGCGAGTGTTAGCCGAAGGAGCACAGGGTACCCTTCTCGATATTGACTTTGGTGCCTACCCCTTTGTTACTTCAAGTAATACAATCGCAGCGGGGGTTTGTACTGGATTGGGTATCCCTCCTTCGCTGGTGGGCGAGATCTATGGTATAGCCAAGGCGTATGCAACTCGTGTAGGAAATGGTCCTTTTCCAACAGAATTGCTCGATGAAACCGGAAACAAACTGCGCAAAAATGGACATGAATTTGGAAGCACAACCGGTAGGCCTCGTCGCTGTGGCTGGCTCGATCTGCCTGCCTTGCGCTATGCTATCATGCTTAACGGAGTTACCCGACTCATTGTTACCAAAACCGATGTTCTCAATGATTTTGAAACTATTCAGGTTTGCACAAACTATGAAAGGGATGGGCAATGGATAGATTATCTCCCTTTTGATTACAGCCATGTTACCCCTAAGTTTCGAACTCATCAAGGGTGGAATTGCAATCTCAATGGCATCTCGCAAGCTGAAAAATTGCCTCAAGCCTTGCAAAACTATCTGCAAATGATTGAGCATGAAACAGGAGTACCTATTTACATGGTTTCAACTGGCCCCGATCGCAATCAAATTATTGCTCTGAGAAATTGAAAATTGAGAGTTCTGCTTTGAGTTAAAAGAAGAGGCTGTCTCATACTGAGAGTAGCCTTCTTTTATGAAATAATCAAGAAACTAAATATGAAATAATCAAGAAACTAAAGGCTGTCTTCGACTCAAAAGCCAGCCTATTTTAGATATCTTAGATTGAGGTATGCCTTATAAAATTATTTCTTTACTTCCACAACTTCGTATCCTTCGATAATATCGCCGACGATAATGTCATTGAAGCCATTGACCGTAAGACCACAGTCTTGCCCTGCTTTAACTTCTTTTACATCATCTTTAAATCGTTTCAATGAAGCCAGGCTACCGGTATGAATAACGATACCGTCGCGAATGACGCGGATTTTGGTATGACGCGAGAGTGTGCCATCAAGCACCATACATCCGGCCACAGTTCCCACTTTACCAATGTGGAACACTTCTCTTACTTCGGCATTGCAGAGGATTTTTTCTTCAATCTCAGGCGCCGTCATACCTTCAATGGCCGACTTGATTTCTTCAATGGCTTGATAAATAATGGAATAAATACGAATATCTATTTGCTCGTTGTTGGCGAGCTCTTTGGCCTTTGCGGAAGGTCTTACGTTAAACCCAATAATAATGGCGTTGGAGGCCGAGGCTAACATTACATCAGTTTCAGTAATCTGCCCCACCGACTTATGGATAATGTTCACCTGTATTTTCTCCGTGGAAAGCTTAAGCAGTGAGTCGGTCAGAGCTTCAACCGATCCATCTACATCGGCCTTCACAATAATGTTAAGTTCCTTAAAGTCGCCAATAGCAATACGGCGCCCAATTTCTTCCAAAGTGATATGCTTCTGGGTACGAAGAGCTATTTCGCGTTGCAATTGCTGGCGTCGAGTGGCAATATTTCGGGCTTCTTTTTCATCAGCATACACCTGGAATTTATCCCCTGCCTGAGGGGCACCGGTTAAGCCCAATATAAGAATAGGTGTTGAGGGCCCTGCTTCTTTGACCAGCTGATTGCGCTCGTTGTACATAGCCTTTACCTTTCCATAAACAGGACCAGCGACCAGTACATCGCCCTGGCGCAAAGTTCCATTCTGGACCAATAATTTTGCTACGTAACCCCTACCTTTATCCAAAGAGCTTTCTATTACCGTACCCATGGCAGGACGTTTAGGATTGGCCTTAAGTTCCATGAGTTCGGCTTCTAATAAAACCTTTTCGAGCAAAAGGTCAACACCTTGACCGGTTTTGGCTGAGATTTCCTGTACCTGGTATTTTCCGCCCCAATCTTCCACGAGCAAATTCATATGGGCTAATTCTTCTCTAACGCGTGTTGGATTGGCAGTAGGTTTATCCACTTTATTGATAGCAAAAACCATGGGAACACCAGCGGCCAGGGCATGATTGATGGCTTCTTTGGTTGTGGGCATCACCCCATCGTCAGCGGCAATAATGATAATAGCAATATCTGTTACCTTAGCCCCACGTGCACGCATGGCTGTGAAAGCTTCATGTCCTGGGGTATCAAAAAAAGTAATTTTTTTCCCATTGGGTAAAGTTACTTCATACGCACAAATGTGTTGTGTTATTCCTCCAGCCTCGCCCGCAACCACGTTGGTATTGCGAATGTAGTCTAAAAGTTTGGTCTTGCCATGGTCTACGTGTCCCATCACAGTAACTATAGGAGCCCGATAGACAAGATCTTCAGGGTTATCGATGAATTCAGCTTCTTCCTCAACCTCTTCTGTCGAAAAGTCAGCTTCATAGCCAAATTCAGAGGCTATTACTTGAATAGTTTCGGCATCCAGTCGTTGATTGATAGAAACCACTCGCCCTAGATCCATACACAATTTGATTATATCGGTAACCGGTTTGCCCATGAAGCTGGCTAACTCGTTGACAGTGAGAAACTCTGTTACTTTTAGAATACGTTTACTTTCCTCTCTCGCCTTCTCTTCACTCTCTTTACGTTCCTTTTGTACCTCCTTTTTGATCTTTCGGACTTTCGCGGCCTTTGACGTCTTTGGTTGGGTGAGTGAAGCCAGGGTTTCTTTAACTTGTCTCTGGATTTCATCCTCATCAATTTCGGGCTTCACATCCTGACGCATCCCTTTGTGCTCTTGGGCTTTTTTCTTTTTCTCCGAACGCGTTACGACTGTAAACTTAGAGGTCTTCTCAGTTTTATTTTCGGTGGAATGCTCGAATGTGGTCTTTTCTTCAGTTATGCGTTTGCGCTTCCGCTTTTTATCTTTCGACGAGGCAGAACCTTGCGAGGAAGCTATGGGCTTCTTTGTATCTGGCTTTGAAGTTGTTGAAGAATTTAAGAGATTTAGGTCAATTGTGCCCACGACTTTTGGTCCTGGGATCTTTATATCAGGTATTGGAATAAAATTGTCATCTCTTTCCTCAGGTTCCTTGATTACCTTCTCAGTATTAGTCTGAGTCTGAGCCGCAGCCTCTACCCCTTCTAAACCTTGTTCCGCCATTTCCTCTTTCTGCACTTGCGCTTCAGCTTTTTCCAATTCTGGGGTGGAAACAACAATTTCTTCCTGCTTGTCAATTTCTGGACTTGAGGTGGACTGAGTTAAAGTTTCTGGGGCAGGCTCTGCAAATTGATTTTTGGGTAGAGCGGGTTCAGGTTGAGGCGTTAATTCCTCTTTCGCTTGTTCAGTTTGCGACGGTATTTCAGAAGTAATACTTTGTGCTGAGGGTGAGACTGCTAGGGGCTCTTCCCCCTCCCCCTGTGCTTCTAATTTCGAAACCTCGGATTTAG
>CALJNV010000143.1 GCA_937981455.1 uncultured Bacteroidales bacterium
ATATGCTCTTGTATTAATGGATTTGCAAATGCCAGAAATGGACGGCCGAACAGCAACGAAGAAAATTCGTGAATACGAACGTGAAAATGGACTGCAACCCACACCTATTTACGCGCTAACAGCCTCTGCACTCTCTGATCATTGTGAACAACTTCATGAGGTAGGTATCGATGATTTTATAACAAAACCCTTTAACCCCTCTGAGTTGAATATCAAAATACAAAAAGTTCTTAAATCCTGAGCAGGGGGAACACTCCATTGGCGAACCCGTATGATGCATTGATTTATAAAGCAGAAAGCTTTCCCACGATTCCCTTTTATCAATCAGCCATTGATAAATAATCTTTAGCCTCATTATGGGATACTATCGACCGATTCACCGGTACTTACACATGGTGTACCTTCCACTGAAAGTACCTTACCCTTATTTTCTTTTCAAGCACAGGTATGGTGGTAGCTGATCAGGGATACAACCCGGCCTTGCCCCTGTTATCGAAAAACTTGAGTATTTAAAGATCCGTGGTGGTAATTATAAAACCATAACGGAACCAGGTTTGGGGACCCAGCAATTTTATTTTGGGTCGTTATCCAGGTAAGAATCGGGTTCATTGCGCATGGGGGCCTTAAGCACTTTAAGAAAAAAATAAATCGTAAATCCTGTCACAATGGCCCAGGTTGAAATCATCAAAAACAATGCAGACGTATTCATGGCTTAAATTGAATTTTCTTTTTTTCTTTTACGATACGCATAGCCTACCATCAGACTGAGGCCAAGGAATAATCCTAACAAAACTAGTCGGGCCATCTTGATGTAAAAGATGCGGTTGATGACAAATCCCTCGAAAAGTAATTGACCCTTGGCGATATGTTGACAAATTTCAACTTTAAGAGTGTGTTTATTGGGATTGAAAACATAGCTTTTAGCGAATTCAGGTCCAGCGCCATCGGGAATGATTCGCAGATAATGTTTGCCTCTTAAAGTATAAACTGTATCAAGGGTTCCTGAAACTTCGCTGTAAAATGCATTTGCAAAACTTTCTCTATTTTCAGTGAAGCTCTTGTATGTAAGTTGGCCAATGATGCTCTCTGGATGCAATTCCCAGCCCCTAAAACTGATTTTACTCCAGTCGTCGCCGGCGGGTCTGAGCAAGGATGCAAGGAACACCAAAATTAATAAGACAGGTGTAATAAAACCCAGAATGTATTTAAAGATTTTGGGCAATCTAACATCAGCTCCTTTCATAAATTCATCCCAGCCCTTTTTATAGCCGAAAAACCAGGCAAAGAGAATGGATTCGAGCATGGCAAACACAAAAAGTGCAACTGTTCCTGACCAGTAGTCGTACTCGTCGAATACGCCTTGCTGGAAAAAGAACACAGTGGGAAGGCCAAGAGTCAATGTAATGAAACCAAAGGCCAACGCTGATTTTTTATTCGACCAGTTGAATTCATCTTTCAGGAAGCCCATAATCGGGGTTCCCATAGCGAGGGAAGAGGTAATGCCGGCAAAAAATAAAAGGCCAAAAAAGGCAGTACCCGCCAGGGCAGCGAATATGGGCCCCCATTGTTCGAAAAGAAAGGGCATGGTGCGAAAAGCAAGGCCTAAACCGCCCAATCCGACAAGATCCACAACTTTTTCTATGCCTAGGTAGCCTACAGAGATGGGAATAATAATAGAACTGCCTAAAACGATTTCTACAAATTCATTCATAAAACCGGCCGACATGGCGTTTACAGCTATATCGTCGCGTTGCCGCAAGTAAGAAGCATAGCACTGAATAGAGCCCATACCCACCGAAAGGGTGAAAAAAATTTGACCAGCTGCTGCCAGCCAGACTTTAGGATTGGTTAACGAATCGTACTGAGGAGTCCATAAAAAATTGAGCCCTGCTAAACCATCCAAAATGGCATGCTGTTCTCCGGCTTTTAATGTAATACCTCTGATAGCCAGAAAGATTCCAAAAAATATAAGAACAGGAACCATGATTTTGGCTGCCTTTTCTACTCCCCCGGCCAGACCTTTGCTTAATATCCATACATTAAGTGCTAAACAAAACACATAAAATACCAGGGCTTCGTAAGGAATACCTGAAGTGGAATGACCAATATCCACATAACCGTCGAAAAATGCCGCTACGCCGTGCTGGTCAAGCAGGTGAAAGGTGCCCTTAACGCTGTGAAAAACATAGGACATGGTCCAGCTTTCCATGTAGCAATAGTAGGCGGCAATGGCTAAATTACTGAACAGTCCAAAAACACCCACATATTTCCAGATGGCTTTTTTGCTCAAGCTGTGTAAGATAAAAGGAGTGGAATGATGCCCAAAGCGCCCGCCGTAGCGTCCAGCGGTCCATTCTATCATCAGTAAGGGAAACCCAAGCAGCACTAAACTTACAAGGTAGGGGATGATAAAAGCGCCCCCTCCGTTTTGAACGGCTTGAACCGGAAATCTTAAAAAATTTCCGAATCCTACAGCATTGCCCGCCATAGCTAATACTAGGCCTACACGCGAACCCCAATGCTCGGTCTTAATGTCAGCGGTTTTTATTTTTGTGCTCATTCCTTATTTATAATTGATTCAAAAGATTTTAATGCATCGTTTGCCATCTACACCATCAACGGGCACACCATGCATCACTTTCAGGCCTCTAAAATAGAAATTTTAATACAAATTGAGGCTTCTTTTTATCGATTGAGTAAGGAATGACCAATTTTACATTCCAGGCAACGTTTAAACGAACAATATCGATTTTTCAATTCAATTAATGCCTGGCTTTCATAAGCATCTTTGGCTGCAAAGCCTAATTTTTTCCACCCTCTTACAATTGAGTTATTTTCGGGGGGGAGTTGGTAAAGCAACTCCATGGCCTTTTCAGGGCCTTTTGCGTCACCCCTGAGTTGCGAATCAATCCATTTGAACGGGATCACCGCATTGATAATGACATTGCGAATGAAATCTTTTCCTGCTTCTTTGGTTTGGGGTGGGCTCAGCTCCCCAAAACGGTAATGATTGTCCCAATAATCTGATGCCCGACATGCCAGTACCGCTTGCATCTCCTCTACGTCAGGGCTATTCATAAGTTTTTGTAAGAGGCCTGAAGAATGATGTATAAGGGCGGCAAACTGGGCAATTCTGAGGGTGGGGAAGCTTTGGGGGTGCATACGCATAAACTTCCATGAGATATGTGCACTGGCTATCAGTTGGTGTTTTTCTTTTAAAAATAGGTATTCATTATACAGTTTATCATGGTATTCATCCACTTGATGTTTACTCAGCAACTTTGCCTGTCCAAAAAGCAACGATTCGGTTTGAAATAGAGAATGTGCATACCGGGCCAGGAGGTTTAATGGGGTGGTTCGGGCTAAAATTTCAAACGCCTGGGCGTTGGCCTTCAATCCAAAAGCCCTTGCCATGGCAATGTAAAAGCTTTCTGCAATATTATTATGAGTTACTTGGAGTAGGCGTTGAATATCAGCAACTTTTCGTTCTAAGCGTTCCATCAATGCGCGTTCGAGCATGGAGTGGACTACAATAGGAAATGCATTCTTAAAACCCTCGCCGCAAGGTATCCAGCTTTGGGAAAGTAAAAAGCTCTGGTATCTCTGCCATAGTTCGGGCTCATTGTATTGTTTTAACTCAAGTGTTGGGCACGCAGTGGGCTCGTGTCCTGGAAGGTCGTTCTCAAATACAACATGTAAAATCAAGCTCGAGTAATTTGGATCGCCTGTATGATTGTGTTTAAACCAATCCGATGTCTTTAGGTGTATTTCTATGTTGCCCGCCCAGGTTTCAGGTGTAATACGCAATAAGGCCTCCACAAAATCGGGTCCCGCATCCTGGTTGCGATATCCCGGTTTGATTATTTCAATTTCTTCACCCGTTGTAATTCTTAATTTTTTGCCCTGAAGGCGATATTGCCAGATATAATAGAGAAACTGCTCATTCATGGCTGTTGCAGTTTTTTGATGAAAGACGACTAATGAAGAAGACTACGCAGCAATTGGGTCGGCGAGATGTTTTTGGCAAAATCATTTGATTTAACAGCTGAAGAAGCCATTTGGCGAAGATGTTTGCTTTGGGAAAGCCTTTGAAATAGATAACTGAAGGCCTTGGGATACCGCGCTGCCATGCGCAACATGAGTTGTCGGTAGCGAAATTCGCCTTCCATAACTCGTTTAAGATCAGTTTCATAGGTGTTTAGAGAATCTAATTCTCCTTTTTTTACCTTAATCAGGGTTTCGGCTGCTATGACACCGCTTAGCAAGGCATTTCCAATGCCTTCGCCTGCCAATGGATCTACGAGTGAGGCGGCATCTCCTATCTTTATGATATGCCCGTTTACAGTTTCCGAGATGTCTTTCCCCAGGGGGAGCCAGCCGCCTTGAAGCGAATCCTCAAGTCCTGCCTCTTGAAATCTTCCAGCCAGCTGCTGGTGGTTTTGAATAAAATCGAAG
>CALJNV010000144.1 GCA_937981455.1 uncultured Bacteroidales bacterium
TATACAACAACTCCTTTTCCTGAATAAGTCCTTCAAGTCTTCGTTGAAGATAAAATTCATAACGTGCAGAAAAATCTATTCGCCAGGCAATAAAAAATCCGGCACTACATATAATTACGATAAGCATTATCAATGGATAAAGATATAGATGAGGAAGTATTTCCCAAAAGATAACAAAATACAACGCTAAAACCGATTGCCCCACAACATTCAATAAGCTCTGAGCTGGCCTCAGACCATACAAATAAAAGCTGATAGAGAGGAATACCATTAATCCAATACTATTTATCCACTGCGTTTCATTGGGCGCTAAATAGATGCAGATCAATCCTACTATACTTGTGATTATAACCCATCCCAACACCAGGTAGCTCCAGATATCCCGGTAGTCCTTTAAATAGGTAAAGTAAATTACCAATACACTGAAAGGCAGATAAATAATAAATCTAATTGGAAATGTAGGATTAATGAATTCCCCGGTTACCATGTAATCAAAAAATTGAAAAGAAAGAAAAACCAAAACAGAAACAGCCATTGCAAAATGAATGGATGGAAGATATTTTTGATAAAAGTATTGTTGAAATTCTATTTCGAGGGAATGAGTTCGAAATGAAAGCCACACGGGGTGAACAGCAAGTGTTTTACTAGGAAAAACTTCCATCCAGAAAAGTTTAAGCTTATTCAAAATGTAATGCTTCATTTAAATTGCTGTTTAGGTAGACCTGCCAAACCATCACAATAGCTGTTGTTGGATAACCCTTAAAACTCGAGCCTCGAGAAGAATCCAATAGCTCATTGAGAGGTCTGCGCGTTCAACGCAAAGTTAAAATTCTTTCAAAATTCTGAAAACTCTCCATATAAATCAATTTATCATTTGATGAATCAAACGAAAAATGGATTGCATGGCAGAAAGTTCAGTTGATAACAGTTCTTTGAAGTGGTTGGTATTTATAAATTTAATGTCTTTCTGAATTTTGCGAAGAATTTTTTCAGAACTTGTTTTCTCAGGTGGCACATCCATCAATCCTGCCTGAGCAGCAAATAGCCAAGGGTCTGCCTCATCCCATCCAAAAGGGAAATATAAAAAAGGGGACCATAACCATTGCATGAGATCTTCTACTTCATGGTCTGGAAAAAGTTTTTTTAATAGGCTTAAGGATCGTGGTCCCGCAGTAAATAGGGTCTTATGGTTTGAAATATTTGCCGAATAAGCATCATTTATAAAAAGTTCAAAGGGATTGCGCTCCATTGCTGAATGAGCAATTGAAATCACTTCTTTTTGGCCTTCTGAGATTCCCCAGGCCAGTGGGACGGGTTCAAAAGGTCGAGTTCCAGGAATCAGAGGAATGGCATTTTCAGCGGCAATAATAAATACCCAAAAAGGCTCTTTGAGCTCAAGGAGTTTTTGGGTAAGCCACTCTTTACGAACGAAAGGCTGACCTTTTGAGCGAGCCATGATTTCGGCATGAAGCAATTCATTCTCAAAATGTTGGATGGTTAAATCTTTCCAAGTAGAGAAACCCTCTTTGATCCATTGAAAGCGCTCAGCAGGAGAAATGCTATGAAGCCGGGCCACACTATCGAGGGGTTCATTTTTCCAGCAGTGCCCCATAAAGTCGCAGGGATAGGGAGTAAAACAATGGGGGCCTATAGAAATAGATGGAGATTTTTTTTCTTCCAAAATCATGAGCTCAGAATTCAGCATGCTGCGTATATTTTCCTGCAAGCCGTTTACTTCATCTGAAACATCTACCTTTTTGAAGAAATGTTCCAGATCAATGTCGCCTCCTTCATACAAATAATCTTCATTTACATGTAAAATATATGCTTTACCCATTGGCACGCCTGCTTGATTAAGCACAAAATACTGCAAGGATATATCGAACAAATAGATCTGGTTTATTTTGAGAGAGCTTTTCACTTCATACATGTCCCAGGTATGATTGTGATAAGATAGGATATCGGCCATTATAAGTACACCTTCAGCCTGCAGCGTAGCTTCATAGATTACAGGAAATTTCGATTGGATCAGTTGCTGCGTTTTTTCGATGGCTTTCCGATAGGCGGTAGGATGATGAGGGGCACAATTTTCGCCTCCTGGGAAAAGTTTGTGAGCCAATGCTCCCACCTCGTGCCCCCGATCAAATTTATTTAATTGATGGGCCGTCAATTTATCGCGCAAAAAAGGCCTGTTCTTGTGCAGATATAATGATTTGAGACATTGAACGCCCCGAATAAAAGTTGATTTCGACAATACATGCTTTTCCATGCCGGAAAAAATTATTGAACGATTATAACCTGCTCGTCGGCTGGAGGTTCAAGTAAGCGAAATTTACAATACAGGCGAGCAACGGTGAGTGTATCGATTTGGCAATATCGGGCAATACGCTCCAGATCATGTTCCTTGTAATACACCGAGGCCACCTGACTTCCATCTATATCTCCTTTGGGTGTGGGGAGGCCGAAAAGAGCCGCAAGGAGAGCCAAACTTGTAAAGTGCTTATAATCACCAAATTTCCACATTTCCATCGTGTCGATAAGAGTAACCTCCCATGGCTTTCTTCCTTGATTATCAAGCACATATGGAAGAGGAATTTGATGTACCAGCATACGTCGTGAGAGGTAAGGGAAATCGAATTCTTTGCCGTTGTGCGCTGCAAGGGCATAGTCCGGAGATTTGCAGAATTTATTGAGCATTTCAACAAATTCCGTCAAAACAAGCTTCTCATCATCTCCATAAAATGATTTCAGGCGAAATTTATCATGAATAAAATAACCCGCTGAAACACAAATGATTTTTCCAAACTCAGCATATATGCCTGCCCGAGGAAAAAGAGATTCAGGAGTATCGGTCTCACTTTTCTTCAAATAACCTGACTTATGGTTCCATAGGGCTTTAAAATCATCAGGCACGCTTTGATAATCAGGCCAGGCGGGTACAGTTTCAATATCAAGAAAAAGAATTTTTTCCAACGAAACACCGTTCGACATATTGATAATTTTAGGAGTTAAAATTACAAAGACTTCACAACCCATTGTGAACCCAAAGAGAAGTTAAAGGTGCACTTGATTTCAAAACTTTAATTTTGTGGCATGAATCCACCCATGCAGCAAGGCTCGTTAAGCCTTAAGATTACCGGCGATGGTTCTCACACTATATGGCGCGATGACTGGGGCGAGCCCTTCCATAGCATATACGGGGCCATGCAAGAATCGGAGCATGTTTTTATTGAAACCGGGCTCAACTATTGCACTTCTTTCTTTAAAGAAATTTATTTGCTCGAAATTGGTCTAGGGACAGGGTTAAACGCCTTTCTGACATGGTTGTATGCTGAAAAACATCAAATAAAAATCACTTATACGGCCTTTGAGCCCTTTCCAATACCCAGACATCTGGCAAGCCAGCTCAATTATGCTGATCTGCGTCAGGTGGAAGGGGCTGCTCTAGCATTATCCAATATTCATGATGCCCTTTATGAAAATATTCCGAGAACTATTGGAAAATTTTTTAAAATTCAAGCACTTAGGGCTGATTTTCGTAGAGTATCCCTCAATCCTTTTTTATATCACTGCGTTTTCTTCGATGCTTTTGACCCGGCCAAAGATCCCGAGCTTTGGGCTGTACCTGTCTTCAAAAAATTAAATGAAAGTCTGATTTCCGGCGGCGTGCTGGTAACTTATAGCGCCAAAGGGCAGGTGCGCAGAAATTTAAAAGAAGCAGGTTTTAGCGTTCAAAAATTACCCGGCCCACCAGGTA
>CALJNV010000145.1 GCA_937981455.1 uncultured Bacteroidales bacterium
CGCCGCAAAAAAACTTGACCGTCCGATTATCAATGGGTAAAACATCAAGATTCCCTTCTTTCAATGATCTTTATTGGACACCTGGAGGAAATCCTTTACTCAAGCCAGAAAAGATCCAAACGGCAGAGGCAGGGCTCTCATACAAATACCGAACATTAGATACATGGAACGGGATTATAAGTATTATTGCCTATAAAAACCATGTAGAGGATTGGATTTTATGGCAGCCCGACAACACAGGAAGCATCTGGTCTGCTACAAATTTGGGCTATGTAAATAGCCGAGGAATAGAGGCGCAAGGAAGCCTAGGCAATGAAACCTTGTTTCTTAAAGCCACAATTTCATTAAACTCTGTTTGGGAGGTCGGAAAAGAAAATTATCAACTCCCTTACTCTCCACATATTCAAGCCTCAGGAATAGGCATTTATCAGGTAGGTGCTTTTTCTTTTCACACTACAGCAGTCTACACCTCCCGACGATACCTCGACAAAGAAAACCTCTCTTCATTGCCCGGCTATTGGAATATAGATGCAGGTCTATCGTATGGAGGCATTATCATTGACCATGAAATAGAAATCCGTATGCATATCAAAAACCTGTTAAACAAAAAATACGAAGTAGTTGCATGGCAGCCGATGCCTGGAATAAATTATTTATTATCAGTTACTTATCGTCTAAACAAACAAAGTATCACCCAATGAAAATTTTGCGAAGCCTGGCATATTTAGGTTATGTTGCCATTTTCATTCAAGCTTGCTCCATCAAAGAAGACCCGCTTCCTCAACCTTACGATACTTTAACCCATTTTTCTCATAAGCCTGGAGTTTTTATCCTAAATGAAGGGATCTTTCAATGGGGGAATGGGAGCATTGATTTTTGGATTCCAGGCACCAAAACGGTTCATCATGATATCTTTCAAGCGGTCAATAAACGGCCCACTGGAGATGTAGTTCAGAATATGAGCATCAGGGGGTCCAGGGCATGGATTGTTGTAAACAACTCAGGCAAAATTGAGATCGTCGACCTGCGAACTTTTAAATCAGTGAAAACCCTGACGGGATTTACTTCACCCCGATATCTACTGTTTTTGAAAAACCAAAAAGTTTATGCATCCGACCTCTATCGGCCAGTGATTTATGTGATGGATACTCTGGGAAACAAACTAAAAGAAATAAACCTCGAAAGGACTGCTGAACAACTACTTGAAGTCAATGGAATTGTTTGGGCATTAAACTGGTCAGCATTTGGGGGGTATGACAATTCCGGAATTTCCTTAATTCATTCGGCAAATGATACTTATATAGGTTATATTGAATTAGGAAAAGAACCTAACAGCGCAGTGATAGACAGAGCTGGATTCATATGGGTGCTTTGCAGCGGAGGTTATATGCACCAACAGGCTCCTACCCTATGGAAAATGGATAGCAAGGGTAATATATTGTTTCGTATGGAGTTTGATCGACCTGGCGATTACCCTACGCATTTACAAATTAATAAAGCTGGAGATACTTTATTTTATCTTAATCGAGACGTTTATGCTCTGCCGGTCATCAACCCTGCGTTACCAGGCAAAAAAATCATCGAAGCTGGGGGACGTAATTTTTACGGATTTAAAGTAGGTAAACATTTTTTAATGATTTCCGATGCTTTAAACTACCAGACAAGGGGCAAAGTTTACATTTTCACTCGTGGGGGTAAAAGCCTCGATACCCTTACTGCTGGAATCATTCCTGGACATTTTTGCAGTAATGAGTAATTTTGCAAAAATTTAAAAATATAGATATGATAGAGAAAGTACAATTAAGTTGGCTTGACGGCATGGCCTTCGAAGCCGAGGTAAATGGCTTTAAAATTAAAGTAGATGCAATAGAAAGCGTAGGAGGTCGCAATCGGGGGCCTCGCCCCAAACCCTTACTCCTGGCATCTTTGGCAGGTTGCACTGCAATGGATGTAATTTCAATTCTTGAAAAAATGCGGGTGAAGCTAGACGATTTCAACATTGAAATTATAGCCGAGCAAACCGAAGAGCATCCTAAAATTTATAGTCAGATTAAGATATTTTACAAATTCAAAGGTAAAGATCTTCCTATGGATAAATTGGAAAAAGCCGTTAAACTCTCGCAGGAGCTTTATTGTGGAGTATCGGCCATGTTGCGTAAAGCCACAGAACTTTCCTACGAAATTATTGTGGAGAATTAAAGAGCACGTCGAATGGTTTAGTCATACAACAGACTGATAAAGAGAAAAGCTGCCTCGAAAATCGAAGGCAGCTTTTTTGTCCTCCAGTTGTGAATTAGGAAATCTTAATGTGACGGGCAGGTTTTTCTTGAGCTTCTTCTTTTTTGGGTATTAACACCTTGAGAATCCCATCTTTGTGGCTGGCCGTAATTTTGTCAGTATCTACAATGTCAGGTAAAGTGAAGCTTCTTTCAAACGAAGCATAGGCAAATTCCCTCCTGCGGAAATTTTTACCATCTTCTTCCTTCTTTTCTTCCTTTTGTGAGGAAATGGTTAGAACATTGTTGTGGACATCCACCTTGAAATCATCTTTGGTGAATCCTGGTGCAGCTACCTCAATCTCAAAGGAAGTGCCGGTTTCAATAATGTTTACGGCTGGAAGGTCATATCCAACGGTTTTACCGAAAAACTCCGACAATAAGTTTTTACCAAAAAATTCATCGGAAAGGGCGGGAAAAAGCAATGAATTACGCAACATGGGCAACATAACTCAATCCTCCTTTCTTTTTTTGATTTATGATTTCCGCCCACTCTTTTTCAAAGAGCATACCAAAGCATTATAAAGAAAAATCTTATTTCTTATTAAGCCAAATTGACGTAAAATTAATTTAAAAACCATTATACTACGACAATTTGTCATTATTTCTTGATTAAACGAAGACCCAAATGGCCTTTTTCTGACTGAAGACTGAGTATATAAAAACCTTTACTCAAAAACTGCAGCCCTTGCAATTTTAACAGGGTAAGGCCGGGTTGCCAAACGGCAGAAGCCATTTCAATCCCTTTCAAATTTAAAAGGCGAACATAAATAGGCTTGTTGGTAGCCCAACGGCTCCTTATAAATAATTCATTCTGGAAGGGATTGGGAGCCACCAAAAAATCATCTTGCACATTTTCATCGTATCTTCCTGCCGATAAGCTGGCATGGGCCGCTGAAAAGTCAGGAATACCATAACCCATTAAGGAATCAGGATTACTAGCCAGAGAAGCCGTTTGCATTACTACATTTCGTAGTTGCATATTATTAAGATCGGGGTGGGCTTGCCACAGGCAAGCCATAGAACCAGCGGCAATTGGCGACGAAAATGAAGTTCCATTGCCATAACTCAACCCGCCCCAAGGGCCAATGAAGGCAGCCCCTTGCCCCTGCGTGGCTATATCGGGTTTTATCCTTTTATCGAAGGTAGGCCCTTTACTGCTAAAAGAAGCGTAGTTTCCCAAGGCGTCAACGGCACCAATGGTAAATACACTATCTCCATCAGCCGGAGAACCAATAAAAAACCAGGGCGAGGTTCCACTATTCCCAGCACTATTGACTACCAAAATTCCCCTCGAAGCAGCTCTGTCTGCACCCTGGGTAGCTATGGCTGTATTACCATCCATGCTTTGGTAGGTATGGTTCTGGGTCGGATCATCAAATTCGGTATAACCTAAGGATGAATTAATTATATCGGCACCGATGGAGTCGGCCAATTCAGCACCTGTAACCCAATTGTACTCTTCTATAATGTATTCGGTGGGGGCATCTTCGGTTCTAATCAAAAAATAAGATGCATGGGGGGCAGTCCCTACTAGCGTACCGGGTTGTAGGGCAGCCATGGTACTGAGCACCATAGTACCATGACCATTAATAGCCGGATCAAATACATTGTTGCCAGGCATAACAATATCCCGTGTACCTAGCATTCGGCCTGACTGGAATAAGCTGTCGAGTGCAGGTATTTGATCCGCAATGGCATAACCAGCGTCCAGTAAGGCTATCAGAATACCTTTTCCTGTAAATCCCTGATTATGCAATACATCTATTTTAATCATCTGAACCTGATTAGTTCCTCCTCCATAGTCATAACTTCCACTGCTTTTGAGTATAGAGGAAGTTGACCATGGAACTGCGTCATTAAAAGGTAAATTATCTATACTTTGCATCCCCACAATGCTCGCATTTGAGTTAATTCTTTTACGTGTCTTTTCTACCTTCCGAACAAAAGGTAACTGTTTGATCAAAGAAACCCTTTGTGTATCAGCTGTTTCAAAAACAACAAAATTCATCCATTTGGAAGCATGCAATACATTTACACCTATAGCATTTATTTGAGAAATATATGAGGGACTTACTGGCAAATCGTACCAATCGAGGGGTATACCATACTTTTGCCTTCTTTCAATACTTCTTTGCGATAAAAAAGCTGATGGATTGTTAAGCGTAAAAGGATTATTCTCTTTATCAGTGAGCCAAGCCACATATTTTTGTGGTGCTATCTGTGCCTTAGTAAGATCGATAAAAGCCAGGATGCATAGGGTTGTTAGTAAATATTTGCGAAGCATGGATTACAATTTTAGTTGGTTCAAAAATAATGCTTTTACGCGAGACATAAAAAACAAAACGGCGCGTATCCCTACGCACCGCTTGTATCTTAACATAAAGTAAAGAGAGTTTAGTTTGGTTTGGTATTACCAGGTATTAACCTGCAACAGCTTATCAAAAATCATGCAACTTTAATGCCAAAAAATTAAATAATTAATAATCAATGAATTATTAATAAATACTCCTTACTCTTCAACAAAAAAGTTTCCCGCTTTTAATATAAAATAGTGTGAGAAATACAATATTGGATAAATTACTAACAACAAATCAATTACTTACAATAAAATATCCATTTTCGGATATTTTTTTGTTTCCGGAGAATTACTCCAAGGATTTATTCCATGGATTAATCTCGAAAGTGAAATGGCCTGTAAATTTATAGGTTAAAAATCTCCAATGCCTGATGGTATCGGAATTTACCATGAATATAAGTGTATCTTTATTCCCTATCAGCGGCGATAGATTCAAATAATTCACCTCCGATCCGCGCAGAAAGCATCCAGCGTTTCCCGACTTGTAATCTTGAATTTTTAAGTGTATTTCCATACTATCAAATGCGAGGTGCAAAGAAATAAGGGTATCGATATTGAGGTAGCCTATATTGAATTGATAAAGAAACTTATTCTCTTGGTTGACAATGGTGGGAATAGTATCGTAAGCAAGTGCCGAAGTATTTTTTTCCTTTTGGCACCCCCCGAAAAGCATACTCAATAGAAATAACCAAATAATAGAATGGCAAAATTTCATGATGGTTTTTTTTACAAAATTAATTGATTTTCTCTAGTTTAGCACATGAAAGGGTAAGAGGAGGGCTGATGTGCTCAACAGGCAATGTGCTTTGCAA
>CALJNV010000146.1 GCA_937981455.1 uncultured Bacteroidales bacterium
TTTATCCGAAGATCTCAAATATTACGTGGTTTGGGGCCTTGGTAGTTTTTCTGCCGTCAGCACAGAGCAATTATCTCTGATGATTCTATTGATAGTTATGGGTTTGATTGCAAGTTATCTACTTATAAAGCCATTAAACACCATGTGGTTAGGAGAATCTGTCGCTTTAAGTTTGGGAATACCCGTGCGGCGAGTGCGATTGTATATTATCCTTGCTTCAGGATTTCTCACAGCCGTTGTAACAGCTTTTTGCGGTCCCATAGCCTTTATAGGGCTTGCGGTGCCTCATCTGGGCCGCAACCTGCTGGCCACAGCTGACCATCTCCAGCTCATCCTTGTCTCAGTATTATTAGGAGCTATCCTCGCATTATTCGTTAATTTAATTTCCCGGCTGCCAATATTTGGAGGCGCACTTCCGATAAATGCCCTGACGGCCTTAATAGGTGCACCGGTGGTAATTGTTTTCCTCTGGAAATGGAAAAACCTATAATTCCCCATGAAATCTCGGTCGGATTTTTCACAACCCTCTTATAAAAATCTCCATGTAGTAATGAAGGTCGAAAATTTGGCGGTAGGTTATAAGCGTCCCCAATTTGTGGTTTCTGAAAATATTAATTTAGAACTTAAACAAGGAAATCTTTATTGCTTAATTGGTCCTAATGGGTCTGGAAAATCTACTTTTATACGTACATTAGCAGGGCTCATTCCCCCTTTGAAAGGGAATATATATTTAGGAGAGAGAGAATTATCTCAACTAAGCCGAAAAGAAATAGCCTGTCATGTTTCAGTGGTGTTTGCGGGTGTGGGTTCAATGCCTGCAATGACGGCCTTTGAAGTGGCTGCTGCGGGCCGCTTTCCTCATACGGGTTTTATGGGCAGATTGTCGCACTTCGACAGACAAATCGTCTGGGATTCATTAAAGCTGGTGGGTGCTGATGCCCTGGCCCATCGTTTTTTTGACCGCTTGAGTGATGGTGAAAAGCAAAAAGTGTGGATTGCTTCAGCTCTTTGCCAGCAAACACCTCTCATCATGCTTGATGAACCTGCCGCTTTTCTCGATTTTACCAGCAGGTATGAAATCATGCACGTACTTTTATCCATGGCTCACTCACAAAGTAAAACCATTCTTCTATCCACCCACGATGTGCCTCTGGCTTTGCGACTGGCCGACCAGCTCATTGTTGCAGGGCATCATAAACCTTTAGCTCTTACCTCCCCCGAGGAAGCCATTCAAACGGGGGTAATCTCTCATTACTTCAATAAGCGGCAACTGATTTACAATCCTTCGATTCATGATTTCGAACCAGAAGGAAGAAATTTTATCCCTATACATGTCAACTTTGAAGCACCTCAGCCTGTTGCTTGGAGCCTCTTTTTGCAAAGAATGGGTTTATGTTTAGCCAAACATGATGAAAAAGCATGGTTGGAGATTACAGTGAAAAAGGATGGCTCGTTTGAGTTAAATCGCAATAGTAAAACTTATAAATTTGAGAATCTTTCTACTATGAGTCAATTTTTGCGCTATGAAAAAACAATACCAATGGAATAAAATATTGATTTACAGTTTTTTGTTTTTAACTTCAATTAACACCTACTACGTTAGAGCTCAAAACACTTTTCCTTGTGTTCCAGTAATACTCGATGGTTTTTCACACGAATGGCCTAAGCTATCGGATACATCTAAAAACTCTTGGGTTACTTCAATAATTGACCCTATAGATAAGCTGAAGAATATCGATATTGCAGGTTTACAGATTACAAATGATGAAAATAACATTTATTTCCACATTGTATTTCACAAGCCTTATCCCTTGGGCGAAAATAATTCTCTTTTTTTAGAGCTTGATACCGACAACAATCCTTTGACAGGCTATCATGTGAATGGGATAGGAGCGGAATTGGGCTGGCAGTTTGGGCAACGCTTCGGCTATTTTAAACATTCTCTTGTGGCTGACATGATTGCACACCGAAATTTGGGTTTTATGTTTGCTCCACCTTTCACGGCTATCGAATACGAAGTGGCAATTTCATTAAGCGCCGAGCCCAAGCCAGGTATAAAGCTTTTTGTCTCGGATACGATTCATATAGCACTATGGGATAATTCAGAAAATGGGGACTTAGCACCTGACTACGGCCAGGTGTTTACCTATATTATCAAGAGAAATTGCGGAAATTCTGCCCAACTGCCAGAGATAAAGATAAAACCTGATAAAGGATTTCGTGTTTTAAGCTGGAATGTTTTCAACGATGGCTTTACAGACCCTTCAAGAAAGAATGATTTTGCCAAAATACTTCAACTCCTAAACCCCGACATTATTAGTTTTATCGAATGCTGGCAAAGCCAACCTGAAGAGGTAGACTCTATTTTGCAAAAACTCTTGCCCGGCACATGGTATGTGAGAAAATACGGAGAGGGTGTAATCTTCGCCTCTCGTTTTAAAATACTCGACATAATTCCTGTAAAACCCGGGGCTAACGAAAATATTGTGGGATTCAAGCTGAGAAAAGACAATACGGATTTCCTTTTTTTTAGCTGTCATCTGAGTTGTTGTTATTTCGACGCTGAACGTATACTCGAAACCCAAGCCCTTATGGCTATCATTAATAAAGAAGCAACTTATCAGGATGGAAATTTAAGAATGCCTGTAATTTTGGCTGGCGATTTTAATATTGTAGGTTCAGATGTACCTTATAAAAATTTAACCACTGGTAGACTCCATTTGAGTCAAAAACCCGTTTTGCGCGATTTAGTCCCGGTGCAAACCGATAGACCCTCAGCCATAACCTGGCGTGACTACGAAAAAATATTTTCACCCGCCCGCCTGGATTATATTTTTTATTCTCCATCAAACCTATATCCGATTCATTCCTTTATTTTGAATACCCGAAGGCTCAAACCAGAAATATTAGAAAAAATGGGGTTAGATGCTGAAATTATGTCCCGTTGCTCCGACCATCTACCTCTCGTGGCTGATTTTCTTTTTACCGCATTGAAAAACAAATAAGGGTTAATATGCATTTTGTAAATAGAACCTTAAGCCTTTTTATCATCTTTATGAGTTTGCTATCTTGTTCAGAAAAAGAACCTGTGGATTTTATTGTTGTGAATGCCCGTGTTTATACTTCAAATAATTCCCTTCCTATTGCCGAGTCTTTTGCCGTGAAAGACGGTGTATTTCAAAAGGTTGGGACCACAGAAGAAATTAAAAAATTGTATTCAGCCCAAAGAATTATCGATTTAAAGGGACAATATGTGTATCCTGGTTTTATGGATGCACATTGCCACTTCAAAGGCTTGGGCGAAATGCTCGATAGGTGGGCCGACCTCCGGGGTTGTCGAAATATGGTAGAGATAATTGGACGGCTTAAGGAGTTCAGAAAAAATCACCCAGCCGAATGGTTGTTGGGCAGAGGATGGGATCAAAATCTATTTTCAGACAAACAATTTCCAGACAATGCACTTTTGAATAAATTTTTTCCTGAAGTACCTGTTTATCTAATGCGTATCGATGGCCATGCTGCGCTGGTAAACAATGAAGCACTCCGGCGTGCTGGTCAGGCCATCTCAAAGCCCATTCCTGGAGGGGAAGTCATCAGGGTAAAAGGTATACCTACAGGAGTCCTTGTTGATAAAGCCATGGAACCAGTCAGGAATTTAATTCCTGCTATGAGCAATCAAGAGCTGGAGTCTGCTCTTTTATCAGCCCAGCAGGCTTGCTTGAGTAAGGGGCTTACAGCGGTTTGTGATGCGGGCTTAGATGCGAAAACCATTCATCAGATTGAAAAGCTCCAGCACGAAGGAAAGCTCAAAATACGTGTCTCAGCCATGCTCGATCCCAATGAAGAAACCCTCAACGAATTTTTGCCCAAAGGAAAGTATTTTAATAAAAGGCTGGCTGTAACTGCCATTAAGTTATATGCCGATGGAGCGTTGGGTAGCCGAGGTGCCCTTTTACTTAAACCTTATAGTGATGATCCTGAAAACAAAGGCATTTTAGTAACCCAGCCTGAGAGAATTCGAGACCTATGCAAACAAGCATTGGCAGCGGGATATCAGGTCTGCACACATGCCATTGGTGATTCGGCCAATCGGTTAATTCTGGATATTTATGCCGAATTTCTCAAAGATTCAAACGATATGCGCTGGCGCATAGAACATGCCCAGGTGCTGGCCCCTGATGATATCCATAAATTTGGGCGATTTAATATTATACCCTCCGTTCAACCCACCCATGCTACTTCTGATATGCCATGGGCACCCCTTCGATTAGGCCATAGGGTAACCCATGCTTACGCCTATCGCGAATTACTTGAACAGAATGGCTGGTTGCCTCTAGGAACCGATTTTCCTATTGAGGAAATAAATCCTTTGCTTACTTTTTACGCCGCTGTATTTCGAACCAATGTACAGGGTAACCCCCCAGGAGGTTTTCAATTCGAAAATGCCTTGAGTCGCGAACAAAGCTTATTGGGAATGACTCTTTGGGCTGCAAAGGCATCTTTTTGGGAAAAAGAAATAGGTAGCATTTCTGCAGGTAAAAAAGCCGATTTTGTAGTTCTCGATACCGATATCATGCATGCTACGGCTTACCAAATTTTGAATGCTAAGGTATTAGAAACCTGGATTGAAGGCGAATGTGTATCTAAAATTTCTTCCAATGATTAAGCGCCTTAAAAGCATTTTGTTTCTGGTATCGGAACGAAAAATTGAGGAGGCAGAAGAAGAGATACATGCCCTCGACCCTAAGGATTCTGATTTACAGGAAACATTGCTCCGTTTATTACATAATCGACAGTTTCTGGACTTGGAAAATATTATCCTTCAACATCTTCATCATATTTCAATCCCCGTACCTAGTGAACCACTTCTGGGAGGCCTTCGCACGAGTCTTTCTCTTATGAGCACCCGACTTTCAGTGGCTTTAAATAAAAAAGCAGAAATTCAGCGGCAAATAAATGCTTTCAGGCTGCGCCACAACAGCGAATTGGGTATGCTCATCGGTGATATTCTTCGCTTACAACTAGATTTATTCAATCTGCGCCAGAAAAATGACGCTCGTTTTCGCAAAGCATACAAGCAAGCCCAAAAAGATTATTCTTCTTTTGAAAATCAAAAGAAACATATTTCCCGCGAAAAACCCATTCACCAAATTAGCAAGGAGGAACACAACCGCCTTCGAAAACTCTATCGCGAAGCCAGCAAAAGATGTCATCCGGATATGGTGCTGCCCGAAATGCGTGAAGAAGCGCGGCAATGGTTTATAGAATTAAACAATGCTTACCTTTATAACGATATACGAAAGGTTGAAGAAATCTATGAAGTACTGAGCAGAAATTTATTCACCCAAACCCTGAGAGATGAAAAAAGTGAAGCTGCTATGCTCAAAGCTCGCATCAAACGTTTGGAGGTTGAAATTATGAAAGTAGAAAAAGAGATTAAAGATTTGACTTCCAGTCCTGTTTATAAAACCCTTCGACAAATTGACGACTTTGATAGCTACTTTTCTGAACTTAAAGAAAAATTAGAAAAGGAATACAAGGCTTTAAAAATAGAGTATGAACAGGAAAGTGCAAAGGAAAGATTATGAGCTGGATGTGTTCCATGCCAACGCTTTGGTAAACCTCACCGACCGTTTATTGATAAAAGCCTCAGAACGTGAACCAGGGTTGATGCCCATGTTTCGATGCAATAATTTGCGCAATGGTTGCTCGGTGCACGAAAACCAGGTAGAAAAACCGCGGGTTGCGTATACCTTCTTTGATCTTTATACCGTTCACTCCAGTCCGGTCATTCATAAGAACAGACTTTATTTTGGGGCCGATAGTAAGGCCCTTTTTTGCCTCGATTCGGTAAGTGGCCATGAGCTATGGCGTTTTAAAGTGGCAGCCGAAATCCGCTCCACACCTCTTGTCAGCAGGCATTATGTCTATTTTGGTTCCTTCGACCATCATTTCTATTGCTTGCATGCAGAGAAAGGTAGCTTAAAGTGGAAATTTCGAACCGACGATTGGATTTTTTCCTCACCTGCTGAGCAGTCGGGAATTGTCTATTTTGGTGGCATGGATGGGAAACTCTATGCTGTGGATGGCTTCTCTGGAAAACTTGTTTTTCAGGTTTCAACAAATCATTGGATAATCGGAAGTCCAGTGATTTACAATGGAAGGGTCATGGTTGGAAACCGTGAAGGAATTTTTTATGCCTTCGATGCTCAAAGCGGTAGTCTTGTTTGGAAAGTACTACTCAAGGGAAGTGTACATGCTACCGCCGCTGTTCAGAACCACAGAATTTATGTGGGTGACACCCAAGGCAATTTTTATTGTTTAGATGCCGAAAGGGGGCAAATATTGTGGTCATATGCATCTGAAGGGGCTATTTTTTCCTCTGCGGCTGTAAGCCCCTTGTATTGCATTTTTGGTAATAAAAAAGGCGAAGTAACCTGTCTCGACCCTGAAAATGGTTCCATGCGCTGGATAATTAAACTTAAAAGAGCCGTTCACGCATCTCCGGTAATCGCCGGAAAATCAGTCTTGTTTGGCTCTGATGATGGAAATTATTACAACCTGAAGCCAGCTACCGGTGAAATTATTTGGACTTTTCCTACCCACGATGTCATCAGATCTTCGGCCTGGGTAGAGAATGGAAAAATTTGGTTTGGAGGACTTAAGCTGTATTGTCTTGAAAATGCCTAATTTATAAAGAAACCTCCGATTTATTTCTCTGCGTCAACCTTAAAATGGGAGTAGATGTAGTCGAATCCGAATTCCTCTGCCATTTTTAGAAACTTGGCCGGTTTATCAAGGCCGTACTTCCCCAAACCTTTAATGATTTTTTCAAAATCTTTGGGCCTATTCAAGGGTTTTGAAGATTTCGAGAAAAACTTATCTGCATAGCAAATCACTCTTTCTTCGAGGGTGAGAGGTACCATGTCTCGGTGTGGCAAAGGAAGTTTTTGGTTTTCAATATCCTGAACGGTTATACCCACACCTGTATGGCGTTCACAAATAGGCGCAATTTCATCAAGTCCTTCTTTCTCAAGAATTTCTCTTCCCAAAAACCCATGACATATGTAGGGGTACTCTCCCAAACATCCGATTTCCGGAGCGTGCACCTTCACAATGCCTATGTCATGCAAAAGGGCCATAACTACCACTTGATTCTCAAGGACCTTGAGGTGAGGATTTTTCTTTAAAATAAGCAAAGCCGCTTGGGAAACAGCTTCTACATGTGTAAGGTAATAGGGTCTTGCAGCATGCCCTTCAGGAAAATACCGATCGATCAGTCTTAAAGCATGTTCCCTGGTGTAATTCATAAATCAAACTTGGTTTTGTTATTTAACCCCAGAGGCTAAATTTGGTTTAAAATCCTTAAAAATTTAGACTTCTGAAGCTAAACCTTACCAGAAAATAGACCGAGGGGCCTGGGCGGGTATAACCCTCTAACTGGGTTTTGCTGTAGTTGACCCCAAGGATAGGTTCTAAGGCAATGTTTTCGTTGAAACGCAAAAAGAAACCTGCATTGACAAAGCCTCCTGCTGCGATGCCTCCCTGATAAAAGTCGTATTTAGGGTCTTGTGAATAGGGCCCAGTAGGATGTTCGCCCGCGTATTTAATACTGTATTCCAAGTTTTTAATGCGAATCATGTTTTTAAGAACCTTAACATTGTTCATACTCAGCCCGGTTTCAAT
>CALJNV010000147.1 GCA_937981455.1 uncultured Bacteroidales bacterium
TGGATTTCCGGAATAAAAGTACAGAATTATGGCAGTGCCAATGCTACATTTACAATAACTTATTCCGCTGATCCCGATTCCGTAAGCAGCCTTAATGGAACAAAGAGTAATGTAATGTTAACCCCTGGACAAGCAATTGAGTTCTATTTTGGTAACCCTGTACTCGATGCAAACGGTTCTATTCCTTCTGGATGGAAAGGCTCAGCTTTTATCCAAGGATCTGCAGGGGCGCAGCTTGTTGCAACCGTTATTCACACAAATTATGGACGTCATGTTGCAACAATGTACACGGGAGTGCCTGTTCCATAAAATAAATCTTAGGTTAAAAACAGAAGTGTTGTGAAAAAAAAACCACAACACTTCTGTTTTTCGAGAAGAGATCTTCTTAATGAAGAAAACTATTGCTTTTTTCGTACTTTTCTTTCTATTTTTCGTTCAAAGTTGCAACTCCAACATTGAACAAAACGAAATAAAAATTTACCCTACACCTCTTCCGGGTACCGGTGGAGTTAAGGGCAAATTAATAATGCCAAAACCTTCTGATCGGAACGGCTTAATTGTTTATCTTGGTGACATTATAGAACTCTCTAGTGAGTTTTCCGGTGGATTTTTAGATACCTCGAAAGCTCCTTTTTCTTATGTTGATCCAGTAGATGGAACTTTTTATTTTCAGAATGTTAAACCGGGTAGTTATTCTCTCGTGATATATGAGGTAGTTTCAGGAGGCATGGTCTATTACGATGAAAATGGAAATGTTCTCAAAATCGAAGTAAAGGAAAACAATGTTTTAGATTTAGGCGATGTACATTTTTCATTCGATTGATATTGAAATTTTTACTTTAACTTCAAAATTTTTATATTACCTAGACTATATAATTCTTCGTACTTACCCGACTGCAAAAGAGTTGTTGCATCTATAATATATTCTGAAATTCCATTTTGCCCAACATAGACATATTTTATATTGAATTTCCTTAACACTTCAATGACTCTTGGAGAGGTAATTTGACCATCTAAATTATGTATCATCACTACCTTATCTAAAGCATTTGGATGATCAAACCGCTCGATATTACTTGTCATTGGATAGGTAACAACGCATCTTTGAGCTAAAACAGGTAACCATCCGCCAGCATCACTTCCAATGATAAAATTCGTTGAAAACTCAAACCGGTAGGTGTTGATCATAAAACAGGCATCTTCAGGGGTATTTTTCTTGATCCATTCAGCTGCCTTTAAGTCTTCCGGCTTTACATACGCAGCAGAGGGAACATCCAACAAGCCATTCATGTGATATACCCCCCAAATAACCGCGATCACTGCTATAGTCTGAATAATTTTAGTCTCAATCCGTTGGGATGTTAACTTTTCAAAGTCACTCACTCCCCAGCCAATCATGATTGATAGTGGTACGTATGAGGAAGTGAGAACAGTGATTGTATCCGTCGCTGTATACTGTAATCCTCGCATTACCCACGAGCTTATCAACAATACAAATATCCATAAAAATATCCATATACCCACATAATTTCGTCTATAAAATGCCCACATACTAAAGAAAATAAAAGTGCCAATCAATGGAATATTTGTTGGATATTCAAGCGCTGTAGGTCCTAAACGGGCGATCGAAAAAAATATCTTTGTCGGCGCAGAATATGGAGCTGCGTAACCTACAAATTGATTTAAATACACTTGTAAAAACCAGGGCCATACAAGAAATATACTTACAAGTGAAACACCCCCTACTAATAAGGCTCGTTCTCTCAGGAAAGATATCAGTGATTTCCTTTCAATAAACTTAATGAATTCCCATAGAAAGACAGCCATAATTCCCATAATCGTTACCCGATAGTGGGTCAAAGCTAAACCACTCGCAATGGCCGACAGAGCAACAATTTTTCTTTTGGATAATTCAGACTCCTCTGCCACCAAATATTCCGCTAAAAATGCGGACAAAATGATCAAACCCAATGTCTGAGGATATCTTCCCCATTCTAGCATTGCAGTTGGAAAAACCGATATAAGAGAAGGAACAAAACCAGCAAAAACCATACCCGCTTCGCTTCGAAAAGCTCGCCACGATAAATAGGCTACAGCCAGACCAGACAAAGCAATCAAAATTGGTGCCAAAATAAGAACTACCAATCTTGGTTCCCAGCCGCTCAACAAGGTCAATATTGCGGCTAATGCATGAAAACCAAAGTGATAATTAAAAGTGATAATATCTGGATATGCTGGTGAGTAGTTATTAGGTAATCCCTTATTCCATATAAGCAGTTGTGTAATTAATGTGTGATGATTGCTATCGCTCCCCAAGCCTACCACCATGTGGCGCAGAGCAAATGAGTTTACTAAAAAAGAAGTGATTAAACCAAAGACTAGAAATATTTCCCATTTACTGGGTGGAAGGAAATATTGAGTTTGGCGCTTTCTTTGTGAAACGAAAAGATTAATTAGCCCGATAGTCCACCCACTAATAGAAAGCAGAAGAACAAAAAGATGGTCTAGGATAGTAAACCTAAAAAGACGGAAATAAGCCAGAATTATTGTCCAAAACGCTATTGAGAGAACAAATGCGATTAAGAATAAAAAAGTAGTACGAATTTTATTCCCTTTACTTAAGATACTAAAAATTGTGATTCCTGGTCCTATAAACAATAGAACCGAAAGTAATAACAAAAACCATTGATTGAGAGGTACTTCAATTAGCACTTGTCAACCCAACTTTTAATGATATTATCATTATCAATCCTGCGAGTATACCACACAGCGAATCATTCTCCCCATGCCCCGCCCCCGTCTTTACCTCCTCATCCTCCTCTTGCTGCTGACCGCCTGCATCCCCGCCCCCAAGCAGCCGCCGACCCTCACCCCGCCCCCCACCGAAACGCTCATCCCGT
>CALJNV010000148.1 GCA_937981455.1 uncultured Bacteroidales bacterium
AATAGAATACGATTCATAAGCACACATTGTTTAGTTAAATTTAAAAATAGGAAACATATGGGCAATTGCAAAAAATGCTTATAGGTTGCGAACCTTGTATCTAAAATTAATATACTTATAATCAATAACTAAAGGATAGGAGCACAGATAATGTAGGGGCATTGTGAAAGTAAAAAACAAACGTTTGCAAGGCTTGAGAAAGTGGAATAATCGAGTTTTATCATACAAATAAGAAAAAAACGTAAATAGTACACTAATTTCGTCCTGCGCAATTCAGCATGTTAACCTCATCATAAACCAAAATTAAAAAAACATGAGAAAGTTTTTAACTCTATTGAGCCTTTTCGTGATGGGCAGCCTGATATTACAGGCGCAAACCCTCACGGTTAAAGGGCGGGTAACATCGAAATCTGATGGCAGTGGACTGCCAGGTGTTACTGTTAAAGTAAAGGAAATTCCCGGAAAGGGAACGATTACTGATGTAAACGGCGATTACAGTATAGCCGTAGATGCTAAGCACACCCTTGAATTTTCATTTGTGGGTATGCAATCCCAAAGTGTTAAAGTAGAGGGCAGAACAGAGATTAACGTTGAGCTGGTAGAAGCCATCACAAAACTGGATGAATTGGTGGTGGTAGGTTATGGAGTTCGCAAAAAAAGTTTATTAACCACAGCCATCTCTCAAGTAAGTGGAGAAGAAATCGTTAAAGCCCAGCCATTGCGAGTGGAGCAAGCGTTACAAGGCCGCACTGCAGGAGTACAGATCATACCTAATAGTGGTCAGCCTGGCGATAGGCTCACAGTACGCATACGTGGTGCGGGTACTACAGGAGATGCAGATCCTCTCTTTATCGTGGATGGAATGCCGGTAGGTGGAATTGACTACCTGAATCCCAATGATATTGAGTCGGTAGAAATCATGAAGGACGCTGCATCCACTGCCATCTATGGTGCAAGGGGTGCAAATGGCGTAGTAATGATTACCACCAAGAAAGGTAAAAAAGGCCGCATGAAGGTGGATTATGATTTCTCTTACAGCATGTCGAATATATGGAGAAAGGTAGCCGTTTTGAATGTAAAGGAGTATACGATGATTATGAATGAAGCCTATGCCAACGATGGAAGCCCTATCCCCTTCCCCAATGCCGACTCACTGGTTGCTGCATTGGGCAATGGAACTGACTGGCAAGAAGAGCTTCTCTACAAAAATGCTCCTGCGGTAAATCACCAAGTTTCTATTTCGGGAGGAAATGATAATTCACATTATTACACTTCGTTTTCTTACTCCAACGTAAATGGTACTATTGCGAAAGACAAGTCGAATTACGAACGCTATACCTTTCGTGCAAACTCCGACCATAAGAGTGGAATTTTAACCTATGGAAATAATTTCACTTTTACGCACAAAATTACCCGAGGCATTGCCACTAACGATCAATACGGTGGCCCTTTATCAAAGGCGGTTAATATGGATCCCATTACCCCTGTGAAAGAAGCTGATGGCAGTTGGGGCAAATCGAAGTATGCATCGCAAGAAATCGTTAACCCGGTGGCAGCAGTAAGTGTTATCAATTCCAATTGGAAAGAAGACAAGCTTGTGGGCGACGTATGGGGTCAAGTGGAGCCCATGAAAGGTCTGCGCATTCGCAGCAGCTTTGGCATCGACCTGGCCAATGGTTTTAGTCGCAACTTTACTCCCATTTACAATTTAGGAGGTAACGTATTTACTACTGTTTCTGAAGCTTCAGCCACTCAAAATCGCTGGTTTACCTGGCAAAATGAGAATACGATTTCTTATACCTCTTCTTTCAAAGAAAATCATCATTATACCTTGCTTGCCGGTATGACCGCCAATGATTTCAGATACGACTATGTAGGTGGACGTAAAACCAACCTGCTTTTCGATGACTTTGAACATGCTTATATTAACAATGGAACGGATGAAGAAAGCTACCGTGCTTGGGGTGGCGCTGCAGAACATGCGTTGTTATCCTATTTCGGCCGTGTCAACTACGATTTTAAAGGCAAATATTTATTTGAAGGTGTATTGAGGGCTGATGGTTCGAGCAATTTTGGAACCAACAATCGGTTTGGATTTTTCCCAGCATTCTCCGCAGGCTGGCTTATGAGCCAGGAAGAATTTATGGCCGGTATACCTGTGCTCTCTTACTTAAAGTTAAGAGCCGGTTGGGGTCAGAATGGTAATGAAGCCATAGGAGCCTTCAGATACACCTCACTGATAGGTTCGGGAGCTCGTTACACTTTTGGCAGTGGTGAAGTGATTACAACCGGTGCAGTGCCCACAGGAATAGCCAACCCCGACTTAAAATGGGAAACATCAGAACAAACCAATATTGGTTTTGATGCGAGATTTTTTGATGATAAATTAACTTTTGGATTTAACTGGTATAACAAACTCACAAAAGATTTACTGGTTGTAGCACCCATCCCTGCATTTATTGGTAACGGAGCTCCTGCCATCAATGGGGGATCGGTAAAAAACACAGGGATTGAAATTGAGCTAGGTTATAAAGGAAAAATAACCGACCTGAAATATGACGTGATGCTGAGCGGGGGCTACAACAAAAACAACATGGAAAGCATCAACAATTCGGAGGGGAAACTCTATGGTGCAGGGATTCATGGGATGAATAACATCTGCATGGCTATTGTTGGCGAGCCCATTGCATTCTTCTGGGGTTACAAGACAGCAGGGGTATTCCAAAATCAAGCAGAGATTAATGCCTATCAAAAAGACGGCCAGCTTATTCAGCCCAATGCTAAGCCTGGTGACTTGAAGTTTGTAGACCTAAACAACGATGGTATCATAGACGATAAGGACCGTACAAACCTTGGTAACCCTTATCCGGATGTTACCCTGGGCTTAAATTTAAGCGCAGAATACCATGGTTTCGATTTCAATATGTTCTGGTACGGTGCATTGGGTCAGGAAATATTTAACGGTCGTCGCCGCAACGACCTACCCATGTCGAACTGGTATGCTGAAGTGTTGAATCGCTGGACGGGCGAAGGCACCAGCAACACCTTCCCAAGAGTTACGGTAGCCGACCCCAATCAAAACTTCAATCGTCCTTCTGATCTCTTCGTTGAAGATGGTTCATTTGTCCGGTTGAAAAACATAACATTAGGTTACACACTCCCAGATGCTCTGAGCAGAAAAGTAAAGGTTGAAAAATTGAGAGTATTTATAACAGCTAACAACTTGTTCACCTTCACCGGATATACCGGTTTCGACCCCGAAATTGGCGCCAATTGGGCACTGGATGTAGGTAT
This sequence comes from uncultured Bacteroidales bacterium, assembly GCA_937981455.1. Taxonomy (GTDB): domain Bacteria; phylum Bacteroidota; class Bacteroidia; order Bacteroidales; family TTA-H9; genus UBA2030. Next base: position 3,295 of record CALJNV010000148.1, read on the forward strand.
CGACCGCAATATTTACCCCCAGCCTCGCACTATTATGTTTGGATTTAACTGCAGTCTTTAATTTCTAAAATTTGAATAACCATGGTAAAAATTAAATATTTAGCAGCCTTTCTGGTTCTCATTGCTTTTGCTAGCGGCTGCAGCAAGGATTTTCTTGAAAAAGAACCGTTAACCGATAGGGTTGAAGCCAACTTTTACAAAACCCCTGACGATGCACTACAGGCCCTGGTAGCTGTTTATGACGTCTTGGGATGGCAGTGTGGTGATGGATTTCACCCCTGGGATTTGGTATGCAATATTCTCTCAGATGATGCCTATGCCGGTGGGAGTGGTCCTGGCGACCGGCCCGATCTGGTGCGCATGGGAAAATTAAGTAATTATCCCTCTGACGAAGCCGTTTTAGGTCTATGGGCTGACCGGTACGCCGGTATTTATCGCGCCAATTTGCTGCTAGAAAAAATAGAAGGCATTCCCTTCGATGATGAAGCCCTCAAAACCAGATACATTGCAGAAGCCAGATTTCTTAGGGCTTACTTTTACTTCCAGCTGGAGCAATTGTATGGTAATATTCCTCTGATTTTGAAAACTTTGAGCCCCAACGACAAAAAACTCACACAAGCCCAACCCGCCGAGGTTTATAATCAGATAGCAGAAGATTTATGGTTTGCTTATCAAAATTTACCCGCCAATGTTTCATCGGCACAACTGGGAAGGGCAACCAAATGGGCTGCAGGTGGCATGTTAGCCCGAGTTTATCTGTATCACAAAGGCTATGGCAAACAGGTTCTGGGTATAACTTCTGATATGAAAGCAGGCGATAAAACCATCAGTGAAGAGGTTGTAGAGGGCATTATTGATGATATTGTCAACAACAGTGGTCATGGCCTGGTGGATAATTACGCCGATTTGTTTTACCCCGGCAATAAAAACCCGATTGAGTCAGTATTTGAAATTCAACATACCTACAAAAGCAACTGGGGGGACTGGGGTTGGAGAAATGGTAGTGAAGGGAACTGGACTGTTATCATGACCGGATTCAGAGGCGTAGAAAGCGATCTTTATGAATCGGGGTGGAGTTTTCAGCCTGTAACTCTCTCATTGGCTACCGAAATGAAGACCGACCCCCGCTACAGCACAGCTATTCTTGATGCCCAGGCCGAGGGGTTAAAATACAAACCTGAAGATTGCTTTCAGCACACAGGATACGCCTTCAAGAAATTTCATCCCTTAAAGGCCTTTAAGCCAAGTACCAACGACATGCTTAACTGGCCTTACAACGAAAAAGTTCTTCGCTTTGCGGACATCCTCTTAATGGGCACCGAACTTTATCTTGACAACGACCTAAACAAAGCCCAGACATACTTTAATAGAGTGTATCGCAGAGCTTATGGTGCTGCCGCCACTCCTCCAGTACTTAGTAATTCTGAAGCCGGGCTCGACATCATTTACCATGAACGCAGAGTAGAATTTGCCGGTGAAGGACTAAGATACTGGGATCTGTTGCGTCGAGGTCTCGATTATGCTCAGCAAAAAATCAATGCTGCTGCACAGGCCAATCCTCAAGATGAAACTTTTAATCCTGCTACACGTGGTCTGCTTCCCATTCCTCAATCGGAAATCACTCTCTCTGAAAATTCCCTGGTTCAGAATCCTGGATATTAATAAATTGAAAATAAAAAACTCAACTACGATGAATATCAAAAACATTATATCAGCTTTTGTGCTGACGAGCCTGTTTGTATGGGTCGGCTGCAAACCCTCGGAATCTGACAAACCCAAATTAGACCCGGCTCCCACGGCTGATCAACTCAATTTCACGGTGCAACAAGGTGCTGATGATTTCCATTTCATCAT
>CALJNV010000149.1 GCA_937981455.1 uncultured Bacteroidales bacterium
CCCATCTGGATCGCCGTGGCACAATCCGTGGCGGACTTAAAACGGCTTCATTGGATGTCGCGCGTCATAGACGTGATGCCATAGCACTAGCGGATGATGAATATTGGGCGATATTGCAGAAAAATGAACGTTGCGGCGTCTCTAACGTCTCTCTGCAGTCGCGCTATCAAGCCTCCAATAAGCAAGCCATGGCTGCGGCTGTATTTACACGCCCGTAGACACACTTATAGACGCTTACGGGGAAAAATAATGACTAGTCGGCACAAGCCTTTTGGAAAAAGCCCCACCAAAAACGATGTGCAGGTAAAGCCTAGCGCAAAGCGAGGCTGAACTGTTTTATTTTGTCCTCACTAACTGCTCTCAATTCTGCTTTTTCTATTTAATTGCAACCATTACAACTATGTCATCGGGTATATCTGTCGGAGCCGTCCCAAAGCTATTAGAATCGACGTCTAACCCACTCAAGAATATGTCAATCATAGCCTTATATTTGGCGTTTTATATCTCGCGAAGACATTCTTTATGATGGAAATCAGTCAGAGTGCTAACAATTTACGAGTAGCTATTTTAGCCGGGCGAGGCTATTCGAAGGGGGCTGGGTTCTGTTGTATGAACCGACAAAAGTCTGGGAAAGTCGCGGCTTCTATGCTGTTGGAGGCGTAAGAAAAATCGCCCCGGACCCTTCGCCATCAGCTATGTATCTCGCCATTATCGAGCCTTGAAATTATTTCGAATTTTCCCAAAATGTGCCTAATATCACCTCTTAGATATCAGCTCAATGTCTTTGCAGAAACGAGTTTAAAGCATAGCCGCTATAACCACTCTGCTCATTCAAATGCGGGCTTAGAATTTACCTTTGCACGCGCCCAGAGCCATCCCCGCCCATAAGGGCTTCAACTTCTTTTCGTGAGACGCGGTTAAAATCGCCCAAGATTGAATGTTTAAGCGCGGAACCTGCTACGGCAAATTCAAGACTCTTTTGCCTATCTTCATAAAGGTTCAGACCCGCAATGAAAGCTGAGGCAAAGCTATCGCCCCCCCCGACGCGGTCAACGATGTCGGTGAGTTCATATTTCTTGGAGAGTAAGAACCCATTTTCACGATCACGCATACAAGCTGACCAGCCATTGATATTGGCGTTAACAGCTGCACGCAGCGTAATGGCAATTGTGCTCATGCCTGGATAGATATCCAGAACCTTTTGGGACAGCTCCTCATATTTACTGGTATCGAGATGCCCGCTGCCGCTTTCAACATCAACATCAACAGAAATACCAAGCGACTTCTGACAATCTTCTTCATTAGCAATACCAACATCAATATGCTTCACGAGGTCTTTCATAACTTCAGGCGCAGTTTTTCCGTATTTCCAGAGCTTACCACGAAAATTAAAGTCGCAAGATGTTGTAACGCCCGCTTTCTGGGCCTCTTTTACACACTCCAGACTTAAATCCGCTGAGCCTTGAGATAAAGCCGGCGTAATACCAGTTATATGAAGCCATTTAGCGCCTTTGAATATAGTCGGCCAATCAAAGTCTCCAATACGGGCTTCACAAATAGATGAAGCGGCGCGGTCATAGATAACCTTGGACGGACGTTGGTTAGCGCCAGTTTCAAGGTAATATATCCCAACGCGGTCACCTTGTCGTTTTATGTGGGATGTATCAACGCCAAGGGCGCGGAGCGAGTTTATCGCACTCTGCCCGATGTCATTATCCGGTAGCGCGGAAATAAACCCAGCATCAAAACCATAATTAGACAGGGATACTGCAACATTCGCCTCCCCGCCTCCAAAGGTCGCCTCAAAAGAGGGGCTTTGGAAGAAACGCTCATAGCCCTGCGTACGTAATCTTAGCATGATTTCGCCGAATGATAAAAAGTCTGTCATTCAAAAACCTATGATGTTTGCGCGATTGAAACCGCGTCTTTTGCGAGTTGAGTTATGGCGCCGAAATTTCCAGCCGCAATTTCACCCTTAGGTGTAAGCCAAGAACCGCCACAGGCGAGCACGGCAGGGATATCAAGGTATTCACGCAGGTTATTCGCGCTTACGCCGCCGGTTGGCATAAAGGATACATCCCGGAAGACAGAAGATAGGGCTTTGAGCATTTTCGGTCCGCCCGACAAAGATGCCGGAAAAAACTTTACGGTACGCAAACCCATATTCCATGCCGTTTGTAGCTCCGTGGCCGTTGCAATGCCAGGAAGCACCGGCATATCTGCCTTATGGGCCGTATGGACCACGCCCTCGGTCAGGCCGGGTGAGACAATAAATTTTGCGCCGGCACCTATGGCTTTTTTTGCTTGCTCGGCACTTAACACGGTACCTGCTCCGACTTGAACATCCGGGAATGTATCTGCAATTTTTGCCAAGCATTTAAGAGCCTCGTCAGTTCGCAAAACGACTTCCAGAACCTTTAACCCGCCATCCAATAGGGCTTGCGATATCGCAACCGCTTCCTCAGGGTCGTTAGATTGGACTAATGGCACCACGGGTGCGCGTTTTAACAAGGCATTTAATTTATCATATGTGGCTTGGGATTTAGCGGTCATTGAATCAACTCATCTCTTGCTCAGACGCCGCAAAGGGACGGGCCTTCATGTTAATGTCAAAGGCCCCTAGACCTTCATAATTTATGTGGCAAGTTGTTCCGACGCGGGACTCGTGAACGCCTGTAATCGCGCCGCTACTGAAATATATTGGCCCCGATAAATCATAATGATGCCCATGCGCAATAAGATGGTTCAAGAGGAAGCGGAGTGCGCCGAGCGGCCCGGATTCGCCTTCTTTGGGATAGGCATCGCCAATACGCACGCCGTCAATATCAAGGGTGACGTGAAGTTCTGAAAACTTATCCAATATATCTTTATCGACAGAGGGCCCAACAACCAGACCGCCTTGATTGCCAAAGTCACTGATAATCGAACCGGGTCCTTTGATGTTGATATCCAGACGGGGAGAACTGGCAATCTCCGCGCCGATATGGACGTCAGAGACATATTTCAGCGCTTCCTCAATTAAGTCAACGGAACCAGAGAGTTCATCTAGATCGGTAAGCACCATAACAAGCTCAGGCTCATAGGCGGCAAACCCATCTTTGAAAACGGGAACGTCCAGCGTTTCAGAAAGATTTATCTCGTAACATTCACTTTGAAAAACCGGCCCTGCCAGCCAAGCGCTTTTATATTGGCTGCGCCATTTTTCCGAGATGCCGCCAACTTTAAAGCCGACTACTTTGTCCTCACGCATCGGGATGCCGGCATGCTGAACTGCATAGGCGTCTTCAAGTGTCGCTGGAATTTTGCCTGGAAAAATATCCACGGGCAGAGCGCGCTTGCGTTGCTCCACGAGAGCTGCGGCTACGGCATTTACGTCGGTCATTTTACGTGCTGATTCTTTTTACTTTTTCAACTTGACAAAGTAGTCGAAGATTTCCGGAACGTTGCCATCACCCATACCAGCATCCACTGCAGCTTGAAGGCTCTTTGACGTTGCTTCGGCTACAAGCGATTGTGACCCCAAGTCAGACACCATCTGTGCGAAATAACCCAGGTCTTTATTGGCATTATTCAAAGAGAATCCAAGATCACTGATGCCATCAACAGCGTAATTCTTACAGAACTTCATGAAAGGTGAATTAGATGGACCCGCTGACATTATGTCATAAAGTTGCTGACCATCAACACCTGCAAGTTTAGCCGCCGCGAAAGCTTGTGACATAGCCGTTACAGTTGTCATACCCATAAAGTTATTGATGAGCTTTGTTGTATGTCCCGCGCCCAGAGCGCCGAGATAGAAAACATTCTCGCCTTGCTCTTTTAACATGGATTCATATTTGTCAAAGGTCGCTTTATCACCAGCTGCCATGATATTAAGCAATCCATCTTTGGCGTGAGCTGGCGTACGGCCAAGCGGTGCATCAATCATACCAACGCCTTTCTTAGCCAAGTCTGCGCCAATTTTCTTGGTTGAGGCTGGAATAGATGTTCCGAAATCAATCAGGACCGAACCCTCCTTGATACCTTCAAGGATACCATTTTCGCCATAAACGATTTTTTCAACCACAGCAGAGGTCGTTAGGCAAAACTGAACGATGTCAGATTTTTCTGCGAGTTCTTTTGGTGAGCTCGCTTGGCTGGCATTACCCCGCGCAAGAACGCGATCGACCGCGTCTTGGTTAAGGTCCATTACGATGACTTCGAAGCCACGCTTTTGAAGGTTCTCGACCATATTTCCGCCCATAAGACCAAGGCCGATAAATCCGATGACTGGTTTTGACATTATATGACTCCTATTACTTATTTTATTGAATGTGAGAGGCGAGCTTATCTCGCCTTTGGTTTAAGGGGTTCAATTTTAGGAATCAGTATCCAGACACTAGCAACAGCTAAAACAGCCAAGGCCACGCCAATGATAAAGGCAGGCATATAGCTCTCAGTTGTCAGTCTCGGAACTAGCCATACCAACCCAGCTGCTGCTAGCTTGGCGGCCGTACCGGCATAACCTGCTAATGAACCTACAGCTTTCTTGCTGTAAAGGTCGCTGGGTAGGGTTTGAACATTCCCGATAGAGGTTTGAAAACCGAACAGAATAAGCGCCATGATTAGCACAGCCAGTATCGGTGTTGAGGCAACGGACATTGCTAGAAGAGCAGGGATCATAATTGCTGCTCCAAGAGTGATAACAAATTTTCGTGTTTTGTTGACCGTCCAACCTTTACCGAGCAGATTTTGAGCCAGAAGGCCGCCAAACCAAGCGCCAAACATAGCCCCGACATAAGGCACCCAAGCATAAAGACCGAGTTCTTTAACATTAAATCCAAAACTGTCGATCAGATATATCGGAATCCACGCAACAAACAGCCACCAAATGGGGTCAATGAACATCGCTGGTAAAATAGCTCCCCAAGTTTCCTTGCGTGAAAGCATTTCAAAAGTCGATGGGTTGTAAGCCGCGCCGACTTCGTCCTTATCCGTTTTAACCAATTGTCCTGATAAAATATATTCGCGCTCCTTTGGATCAAGCCAGGGGTGATCTTCGGGCTTCGCTTTATAAATTATCAGCCACGGAACCAGCCATAGGAGACCTATGATGCCAATAACAATAAAAATAGCTTTCCATCCCAAAAATGCAGCTAGCAATGCCAATAATATTGGGGAAAGAATACCGCCTATCGCAGCACCAGAGTTAAATATTCCTTGAGCCAGGGCACGTTCCTTGACGGGAAACCATTCGGCATTAGCTTTTGCAGCACCCGGCCAATTGCCCGCTTCAGAAACTCCTAAAATAATCCGAAAAATTTGAAAGGTTAACACACTGGAACCAAGGGCATGAAGCGCTGTTGCGATTGACCACACACCGATGGATAGAACGAATCCAATGCGTGTTCCCAGCCAGTCAAAAATCTTACCAAAAATAGTCTGACCAAAGGCATAGGCCAAAACGAACACACCAAAAATATTAGCGTAGTCCTGATTTGAAAAACCAAATTCGGCTTTTATTTCCGGCCATAGAATGCCCAGAGCACCACGGTCAATGTAATTAATTATTGTTGCCAGAGCCACAAGTCCAACCACGTACCAACGTAAATTACCCTTCATGACATTCCCCTTTTCTACAAGTCTTTAAGTCTTGTTTTTTATTACCCATTAATTTTTCTCTTTGGTGTGCGCGATTGAGTGAAACACCTTATAAGCCCCGGTCCAACTAATAGTTTCGCCATCTACTTCGACGTTGTGTGTGCCTGACGGATTGTCCTCGGCGCCAAGGCCCAAGCCAATAACATTTCCATCTTTTGTTTCTATGCGGATATATTCAGCCGCGCCGCCCTCAAAGTGAGAGACAGCTTTGACTTGGCTATAGCTTCCAATGGTATATTCAACTGTTGGATTATAATCACCATGAGGTTCGATTACCGATACAAATGAGACACCATCATTCGTTTTAGTCCGCAGCATAAATCCGGGCTCTGGCTTTAGATTGAAGTTTGGATCATTCGCGCCAATTTGCGTGAACACAACTTTTGTGCCTGCAGGTACAGCAGAGGTGACAGAGTAAAACTTTCTATCCAGCAACCAGGTTACTTGAGATAGGCCCTGTAAAGGCTCAGCTTCAGCGAGCTTCCAAAGATATTGATATCCATTGCCATCGCCTAAAGGTGCACGAGTCAAAGGATCGGCCTGAACCTCAAAATTCGTGTGAATGAGATGCCCATTATAATGGAAAGGCAAATCATAACGATGTGCGTTTTCTGAGTGTGCTTCCACAAGATCAATAATAATTGGGCCTGAAAAGGCCGCATCGTTAATCATAGCCACGCTGCGTCCAAGCCTTACATCATCATAAGCTGTAGAAATTTCCGCAGAAGTCAGTTTTATATTCTCTTTATCGATGAAATCGAAAAGCTCTGGCGCATGTTGATTGCCAATGCGGACATCGCCATTAAAGTGGCTTGTCTCATCAACGACCAGTGCATTATGCGCAACGGTTTGTTTGGCGTATTTATTGTTTTCAGGAAGATAATGTCCGCCATATTTTGCTTCAACATTTAAGAAACGCGCCGCACCATAGTCACGTAAAATTTCATGCCCGGCATCATAAACAAGCAGACCCATTTTATCGAAATGTCCGTGACCTAAACCTTGTGATGTGTTCTTGACGACAACAGCCAGACCATTTGGATCTTTTGAGGCCCGTAATATGTCAAGTGCACCTTCCGTCCCGCTCTGACCATCCCCCAAGCGCATGGACTTATAATCGAAAGGTGTCGCTTTGCCGGCCGCTAGATCACGCGCTAACTTACGGCTCTCTGGCGTGAGGACGAATTTATCTTGTTCTGCAGCGACAGATAATAGTCCTGTATCGCCCGTTAGGTCATATGCAATAGCCACACCGTTAAGCAGTTCATCTGTCCTGATACCTTTTTCCTTGATCGCATCATTAATGGGGAAAAAGAGGCCACCATAATTTTGCTGAATGAGGCTATAGATAGCCTTTTTTAGAATTCCATCACGTTTCTCAAATATTTTGAGGTCCGGACTATTTTTCTCGACGGCTTGGGCGAAAATTACGAATGGCTTAAGGGCGAAACGGTGGTAATAAGGCCCCTCATTATAGTATCCATCAGGGGAAAATAGCACGTCCATCTGTTTGAGAAAACCAGCCTTTCCTGATTTATCCAGGCCCAACAAGGCCTTCTCGACATATTCGTCGTCACCAATCGCGTAGCCTGTTAGGCCAACAGCTGCTGTCGCCCATGTACCGTGATTATGTACTTTGTTGAACGTTTCGGGCGCACCGACAGATAGGAAATCTGCCATATTCCGCAATAAATCTGTTTCAATTTTCTCTCGCTGCGCCTCGGAAAGTGTATCTTTAATAGCGTCATAACATTGCGCTACATTGAGCAGGAACATGCTTTCATTCAAATTCTGCCAGAACATACGGCCAGGTGATTGTTCTTTCTTCGCAGGGTGTAATTCCCAAGATGGGTAGACCTGCGCATAGTCCATCATGGCTTGGCTAGCAAAATCAGCGTATTTTTTCTCTCCCGTCAGCTTATAAAGCTGGCCGACATCATAGAGCAAAAACCCATTCGCTTTATGTGTCTCATGCGTATATCCACCGCCTGGATCTTTGGGCACCGGAATCGTCAGGGGCTGGACCATTAATTTTTCAAGCTTGGCCTCAGCCGCCTTGAAGGTCCTATCAAAACCATTGATTGTCGTGGACTGAGAGACACTTTCACCTGAAGACTGCGCAGGCTCATTGCAAGCGGTCAAGCCAGCGGTCAAAGCCATCACGGGGATGAAAGTCAGAGCGAGACGTATCACGGATTTAGACCTTTATTGTCTGAAATCATCGCCGTATTTTCCAAAATACTATTTAGCTCGAGTACTTTAGGCCCAGCTGTTTTGACGAAGCTATTTTTAAAAATCTTTGTCTTGGGTTCACCAACCGTATGATTAATGACAAAAGGCGCGCTATTTTTAAATGTGTTGCCCGTAATATCCGTAACCTGAACGCCATGTAAAAGAAGGGATGACTTGGAGCTATTACGCTTATCAAATCCAACATTTTCAAAGCTGGAGCCCGTCAGGCTAAAATGGGGGCCAAAGGTACTTTCATCTCGTCCGCCGCGATAATAATCGACAACATCACCGCCAATATTTTCAAAATTAGAATCCGATATTGTCAAATATTCGGAATTATAAATCCCATAATCATCATCTTCCTTGTCGAGCTTAAAAACAGCCCCCGTAACATTCTTAAACGAAGAGTCACTGACAGTAATGTAATCTGCGAAAGTATTTTTAGCGGCAGACAGAATATTAAAGGAATGATTAGTGTCTAAATCCGTGAATTTAACGCCTGAGATATCCAGGCGGTAATTCTCCATCATTGAATATGGACTCGTCCGTATGACTGAATTTCCGGCATAGTCAGGACTGTCATCACCTGAAATAACAAGATCTTGCAATTGCAAAGAGCCGCCATCTCGTATTTCAAAAAGCGTAGAACGCTCAAAGGTAATCTTGTTACTTCCAGTTCCCTTAATGGTGAGCGGTTTATCTATAAATAAAAATTTACCGGCAACATAATCGCCCGCCGCCAAGACAATCGTATCTCCGGCCTCTGCCTTTTGGATGGCCGAAGACAGCACCCTATCACCCGGCTCAATATTGATTATCTTCCCGGAGCCGAATTCAATTGTCGGCTCCGTCTTGGGATACCAAGACACGCCTGTTTGATTTTTGGTTGTGACTTTAAGGCTTTTATCAATCCCGACACCGTCCATCCCGACAGGGAAAGACAAGCCATCACCTCGGCTTTGCAAATTCACAGATTTACGCTCAAAGCCGCCTGCGAAATCCGGTGGGTCCATTGAACCTAAAACATTACCCTTAAAATCAATACCCGACATGTCGTCATAAACAGTGAAGACATCACGGCCATCTTTATTAACGATCAGGTTGTTTTCGAAACGGCTATCCTGTGGAACGCCGCTACGCTCCTCGTCACTGCCCGCACCTAATTGAATATTGTCGCTATCAATCAAGCTGTTCTTCTCGATCACTGCATTAATGACCGGATCATAACGGTTTATGGGCCCATTCGGAACACCATTCATGACAACAAGTGCGCCCCCAAAGCGCGTGCCTTTAAGGCCTTCCATATAATTATTACGAATTGTCTGACCTGCATTGATGACGCGAATGCCGCCAGTATGATCGGCACCATTGCCAAAGAAGACATTCCCTTCAACAAGATTATTGTTACCGTGACGCATGGTCAGCGTGCCGCGGGATTCATAAAATGTATTGTTGAGAAATTTATTCTTACCGGACTTATTAGAGATGATTTCGAGCTCGCCATCACAGCGGTCAAAATAGTTATTTTCCACAGTTGTAAATGAGTCCGTGCGCGAATAATGGCTCGTGCCTATACGCAAAGTCTCACCACCATTGGACCCCAAGATAGAACGCGGCCCGAAGTAATTATGATCTATCCTATGATAGTTTTCTTGACTGGCCTCGGTGTTTAACCTCACCGCCATGGTCACGCCTTTATTACGCTTTCCAACAAGATGGCTATGGTCAAACCGATTATTCTTACCATACATCATCACCCAGAAACTGGCTTCCTGACGTTCGGTCGCATTAAAACTGTCAATAACGATTTCGGTTACACGGGAATTATTCGCAAGATGGTCTTTGTTGCGGCGGAAACTGATGACTTCTTGGGTTGGTGAATATCCATCTTTGAAAACTAAACCTGAAACTTCCAGATGTTCTCCGGCCAAGCGAAGATTTGATTGTCCCGTCAGAATAACTTTACCGGGCGTTTGGGCGGTCAGGCGAATGGGGTTATCTTTTTCCCCTTGACCCGTAAAGAGTATTTCAAAATCTTCCCATGTGCCATTGGCAAGTGTGATGACGTCACCCGGCTCTGCACTCTTTACAGCCTCTAAAAAAGCCGTCTGGTCTTTGACAAGGCCAACTTCAGTCGAGGCCGCACAGGCTGATAACATTAGGGTCATTGCGAATGGCATGACCCTTGTTAAAGCAGCACCTTTACCAGGCTTGTTGATAGATCTGATCACTCAGTCACCGATTCAAAATTATAATATTATCTTAAAAGAAATATCAGAAATATAACGTATATTGTCAACCAATATATAAGACCAATTTGCAATATTGGTATAGATAACTAAGCTCCATAAACCCTATTTGAAAATCTCGGTTTAGCTCAGTTGCTTAGTCAATAAAAAGCGCGAACGGCTCTCTGAAGCCTTACGCTTAACCTCTTGATATGCTTCCTCTTCAGACGCTTCCAAGAGAGCCTCAATCATACGGGTGAAATGCGCTCGCATAGCTCTACGAGCCGCAGAGGAGTCACGATTTATCAAGGCATTAAGAATGGCCTGATGTTCGTCTTCCCGATGACTTGAATCCTTATCACAAACATTTTTGTAGACGCGTTGCAACTGCGCGGCTTCCGTCCGCATTTTCCACATACTGTCAATGACGAACATAATTGCATGATTATTTGTCGACCTGGCTATTGTGTTGTGGAATGCCGCGTCTGCTTCGTCTGGCGACAGCTCACTTTCGACTTTTCCGGACATAATTGCGATATAATTCTCGAGTTCAGCAATTGTCTCATCCGTGATAATCGGAGCCGCTAAAGCCGCGGACTCAGCCTCGAATAAAGCGCGCGCTTCTGTGAGTTCAAAGGGGCCAACTTTGGGCAAACCGTTGAGTGGCATATCGCTACCATCGAGCACGTAAGCGCCTGATCCAACTTTAATCTCTAAGCGCCCTTGAGCTTGAAGTGCAATCTCTGCTTCACGCACAGATACGCGGCTAACGCCAAATTTTTCAGCTAAGTCTCGTTCGCCGGGCAATCGGCTTCCGGGCGGGAAAACCCCGGAGTCAATCAACTCCAATATTTGATTGGCAACTTTGTGATATAAGCGCTGGTCGGCCATTTAATTCCAATACTATCCATACCAATATTAGAGTTTATTCTTAATTGACTATACCAATTTAGCAAGAAAAAAAGCACAGCACTTAATAAGAAGTGCCATGCTTCAAAGTTTCAATTAGTGAAACCTTCTTGGGTTAAAATTTGGCTGTAATTCCTGCAAAGTAACGTGGACCAAAGACATTAATTTCTGCAAAATTATCTCTTGTTGGATTAAATTGCTCACGTGCTGTATTGAGCAAATTCGTACCTTCCAGTGAAAACTTAAGTCTATCATTGATTTTATAGGACAAACGAGCATCCAAGACAAAAGCTTCATCAATGAAACGTAAGTTTAAAGGCGTGCTGATGAATTGCTGGAAAAATTCACTTCTGTATTTACCAATTGCCGTTAAGGTTAGGTCATCATTCCCCCAGTAAATTTGGCCATTCGCTGTGTGTTTTGAAAGACCAACAAGATTTGCCGGTGGAATAAAGCCCTGTCGCACTGAAACAATTTCACCATTTTGATTAAGTGTCACGGCCTCACCAAACTGCCCGTCTTCAAACTCAAAATTAGAGTCAGCATAGTTATAACTTGCCTTGAAGCCAAAACCACTCAGAGCCCCCGGGAGGTATGTAAATGCATGCGCCGCATTAACCTCAACGCCGAAAATTGTATTCTTTTCATCCGTTGTAGTTAGAACAGGAACCTCTACGGTAATGGCCTGACCATTAACATTAAACGTCTCACTCTGAAGTGAATTTTGGAACCCGCCCGTAAAGGTTTTGTGATAAACTCCAAGCGCCAGAATCGAGTCTTCATTCGGATACCATTCAGCGGCGAGATCAATGTTCCAAGATGTAAAAGGCTCAAGCCTTGGATTGCCATTCGCTATAACCCCGCCGATAAAATCACCAATTGTTGTCGTCTCATCAACTGTATCATCCAGACTTAAAGCTGTAATTGAGCGCCCATTTCCTAAATCCGATGGATCAGGACGTGAAATAGCTCGGAATACTCCGCCGCGAACAAGAACATTATCGCTGACCTCTAATACCGCATTGACGCTTGGTAAGAACTCAGAATAACTAAATGTTTCACGAAGGGGAACTAAGTCGTTAAGATCGCCACTAATATCCAGGTCAGTGATATTGCCATCATCATCGACATCGACGTCGAAACCTGCGCGAAAGCTATTTGATGTTAGGGTTGTATCAATATAGCGTAATCCGAAATTACCCCGAAGCGGTAAGCCATCAAATTGCGTATTAAAATTGGCTTGTGCATATAACGCGACTGTTTCTTCCTCAATATCAACAGATTGAACCAATTCCGAAACGCTTGCATCCGCAGCCGTAGGCGCAGAGAAACCACGCCCCAAAAGAGTCTCCGGCAAACAAAGTCCGTTAAACGTAATAAAGGTGTTACCCGTACCTGCAGATATTACATTCCCATCGGAGTCTATATTAGTGATAAGGTTGCCATTTGTTTCGCCATCCAGGAAGTTATCCTCAACGAAGCCATCCCTTAAGCAAGCCGCAGCAGCAAGTGTACCAAGATTGGTAAATCCATCATTGGGTGTATCTGTGTCGCCATCATTGAGGAAACCGAGGGATGCAAAATCAGCAGCCGTACCCGTAATGTCAAAATCACCATTATTATCAATAACAAACGGGACTGTCGTGCCAGGAATAAAACCCGTTACACCCTCAAATGTAGAGTTATTAAGATCGTTACCATTACCCAGCGTGCCAAAACCAACGAGGGTGCCTAATCCCAATGCATTCGCAAGGTTTCTTTCGTCCCTCGTGCCAATATCCAGCTCAATTGTTGCAACAACAGGGACGCCACCAATTTCAGACGGGAATAAACCATTTAAGAAATCTGTACCATCATCAACCTCTATCTCATTACGTACACGTGGAAGCTGATCGTAATTCTGTACAGAATAACGCGCACCCGCTTTCAAGGTGCTGAAGAAACCATTATCGATGTCGTAGGTTGCGTCACCTTTAATCGCGTAAATTTCGTGATTACGGAATTGGTTTAAATCTTCTTGCACTTCAACATTATCATCCACGAAAATAGACGGATCATTTACATCGGTGTTTCGTACCGTAAATTGCTGACCCTGGCTGCCATTTTGCAAGATTTCAATACCGATCAAGCGGCTAGATGTACCCACACGGCCTCTGAATATTTCTTCGCGTCGTGATGTATCCGAATAAGAGCCATCCACACTAAGATTAAGTCTATCAGTTAAATCCCATGAAATATTACCGCCCGCACCAAAATACTCTTCGCTACGTTCAGCAAATTGCGTACGTGCTTCAATCGGGCCCGATACGCCGCCAACTCGAAGGGCACCAGAACTCGTCGTTTGAAGCTCAAAGCCATCCAGCAAGTCATTATCACCATTCGGTTCAAGATCATTTGCATCAAATGAGATTTCATTTCTAATTTCGGTAAATGTACGATCTGAATATTGCACATCCGCATTAATTTCAAATCGATCATCCGGACGCCATTGAACAGCACCAAAAATCGAGTCACGCGAGTCATCCGTGATATTCTGGCGGAAACTACGGCTAGAAGATGTGAGGACAAAATCTTCATTTATAGCAAAAGGTTGACCCGTAAATGGATTGATTTCTTGCGCAGCCTGAACATCAGCATCATCAATAAACGATGCACCAAATGTATCGCCCCCATTATTATCAGAGGGTAGGTTTAGGAATGCATCAACAAGCTGTTGGTCCGTGAAGGCGTCCAGATTATCCTCTGTAACTTCAATACCGTTAATAACGGGCCGAACATCATCGCCATCATCAAACTCATCCTCAATGAAGGTTCTGAAACTTTCGGTATCATTACAGCTGTTACCCGCTGAAATTAAGGGGAGGCGACAAGCTTGGAATGTTGATGTAGAGCGAGCTTCCTGCTCCGCGTTGGGGCGACGTTGTATTTGCCCGCCAATTGAAATCCCTAATTCGCCGATTTTATTGCTTTCCCATTGGTCAACATAACTTCCGGTGAGACGATAACCAACTGAACGCGCACGATCACTTATATTTAAATTGTCAGGCTGAATATTACCTTTGGCCTGTACTTGAAAGCGTCTTTTCCCATAATCCAGCGGCTTTAGTGTCGATAGGGCTATCTGACCTGCGACACCCCCCTCGATAAAACTAGCCTCTTGCGTCTTGTAAACTTCAAGTTTGTTAAAAAGTTCTGACGGAAACTGGCTGAAGTTAACAGAGCGATCACCGGAACCATTAGTGGCTTCACGGCCATTAATGACTGTTGAACCCAGAAATGGCCCCAAACCGCGAATAGAAACCTCTGTAGCACCACTACCTTCACGCTGCGAACCCACTGATGTTATTTGCTCAAGAGCTTCCGCGATTGAAAGAGCGGGCAAATCACCAATTTCATCGGCTGACAATCCATCAACCACTGTTGTGGCGTCCCGTTTTAAAGCAATCGCATCTTGAATGATTTGCCGTGTACCGGTTACAACAACTTCATCTACCTGATTATCCTGTGCAAGAGCTGCCTGAGAGAGCGCCAACATTGAGATGGAAACTCCACCTAACAAGAGGGTTTTAACCGATTTAATCTGAACGGAGTTCGGAAGGTGGCTTAGCATAAGTGTTTCCCCAGCGGTAGTTTATGTATGTTGCACTTGACCCAATTTGTTAATTTATGTCAACCTTTAATAAAGCCAATTACCCTTAATTGGTATGACCAATTAAAGAAAGTTATAGATTGTTGCCCAATTATCACAGATTTACGCGTCTTTGCTTCAATCAAAGTTCTGAGAAAAATGTCATTTCATCTATTAGCCGACTGAGTTTGATATTATTGCCGCTTCTGAGCTATCAAGTCGTTGCCGCGCAATCCCATGCCGCTCCTCCTTTTGAATTGGATGATTGGTATCTCACATTACCGATAGATGCTGATGGTGATGGGAAGGCTGACAGGATTAGCGAAAAAATGCTCGCAGATGGCTGGACAGATGATCGATATTTTTATCGCTCTAAAGATGGCGGTTTAACCTTCCGAACCCCAATAGCGGGAGCAAAAACGTCCAAAAACACCCAATATGTAAGGACAGAGCTTCGAGAAATGCTGCGCCGCGGCAATCATAAGATAAAAACCGCGGAACCCGGAAAAAACAACTGGGTTCTTTCAACCGCGCCGAAAAACTATCGTAAAAAGGCTGGGGCAGTAGACGGAGAATTACATGCTACACTCGCCGTTAATCATGTTACCACCACAGGTGCAGAACATGAAGTTGGCCGGGTTATCATCGGACAAATTCATGGGCGAGACGATGAACCTGTTAGGCTTTACTATCGCAAGCTCCCAAACCAAGAAAGGGGCTCTTTATATTTTGCCCATGAAGTTAAGGGGGAAGGGGAGGATGTATATATCCATCTAATTGGCAGTCGTCACAGCGATGCCACTGAACCTACCAATGGTATTTCTCTGAATGAAAAATTTTCATACAAGATCGTTGTTGTCGGACATGCGCTGGAAGTCACGATTATTAAAGACGGCAAACCGATAGCCCGCAAACGCATTGATATCAGCAAGTCCGGATATGATAGCGCAGATGAGTATCTTTATTTCAAAGCCGGTGTCTACAATCAAAACAAGTCAGGAAATCCTGATGATTATGTCCAGGCGACATTTTATGAGCTCAAAAATCTACACGGTCGACCCCGCTAAACTCCCGGCAAAAAAAAGGCCGGTCAAAGACCGGCCAGTTTATCCATATGTAATAAATTACAAGGAGAGATTAGAATGTGTAGCTACCGCCAACAACAATGCGGCGATCCGGGATACCTTGTGCGCAGAGTAGTGCGCCGTCATTTACGCAAAACTGCGTGATGCCCGATTTGGTAATATTTACAGCCTCAATACCAATATTAAACTGATCAGTAACATCATAACTGATGCTACCATTTAGCTGTCCTCTAGCAGCAGTTACAACCGGGAAGCCCAGCGTACTATTCAAGCTAGCACCAGCGGCCGTATCGAGTGTACGGAAAGCATCCCGCCACGTGTAACGTAGTCTCGCTGAAAGGCCAAATTTCTCATAGTAGCCCGTGATATTGTAGGCGTTTTCAGAAAAGTCCAATAGAGGACGAAGTTGTGTAACTTGTACAAAATTGGCTGGATCATATATACCATCAATCGCGTTAATAATATCAATACCGCGTGTTGCTAGGTCATCTATTACCGAGCCACCAGAGAAGGTTTGGTGCGTAAAGTTTGCCGCGACACCAAAACCAGACGCCCAGCCAATTCTATCCTCCCACTCAGAAAGGTCATACTGGAACGCAACTTCAAAACCCTCTTGAGTTGTTGTCGCCGCATCATTGAATTGGGTCGTTAAGTCAACACAAATACCTGTTGTATTCGCTGGGCCAAAGCTGTTGGTCTCAGCGACAGGGTTAAATATACCACCACCCGGACAAGTTGGATCAGTTTCACGATTGTTCTGACCATCTACAGCCGCTTCTTCCGTAATACTGCCAATAAGATTGGTGCGGTCTTTCTTAAAATACCCCACACTGAATACTGACGCGGGTGCAAAATACCATTCCGCCGAGATGTCTAATGTCTCAATCTCCTCTGGCTCAAGGTTAGGATTACCACGCGAAACAGCTTGGTTTTCATTCGTGGCGAATGTCACCGTTGAATTCAAAGTTGAAAAATCTGGGCGGCGGAGGTCTCTAGTCCAAGCTCCACGCAATTGAATATCGTCTGTTACATTTGCGATCAAATTGACACGTGGGAGGAAGAAATCGTAACTTCCAGTAACGGTAGCCAAATTAGACACACCATTAATCTCCTCAAAAGCGGTGGAGTCGATATCTGTTTGAATATAGCGAAGGCCAACATTACCGCGAATTGGAAAGGCGAAATCCTCTGCATCAAAATTCAACTGGCCATAGAATGCATGTGTCTGCTCCGCGATATCGAAGAAAGCAGACTGGTCGGTTTCTAAGCTGGGAATGTTATTATTCGGATTTTGCGCCAGAACCGCATCTATAATTGTATTGATCACGGCGTCGCGATCTTCGAATGCTCGATCTGGATCAATAATTAAAAAGTTTCTTAGCGCTAAGGCACGACCATCCGAGTCACCGAAATTATCTGGCCCGGGAATGATCAAATCCCCAAACGCTGTCCCAAGAGGGCTATCAGAGAAGTTTGTAAGCCCTAAACGTTCGTCAATTTCCGTAAACGAACTTTGAACTTCACTGTAACGGTATCCAAAATCAACTGATTTAAAGAACGGAGCTTTTTCAGTAAGATCATAAGAAACATCGAGTCTAACCGCGTTTTCAGAATTTTCGTTAGTGTCAAAATCAATATCAACTTGGTCAAAAGCAATATTAGCGGGGTCCAGCAATTGCGCCACTGTGGGTGCGAATGGCGAATCAAAATCAATACCAAATGTCAGCGCACCACCACTAAGATCATAAATAAACGGCACAGAGTTTTCATTCCGAGTTGCCGTTAGAGTATTTCCTCCAGGCGTTGTAAATGGAACATTCGGGAAAGGCACGAGTGAGTTCGGATTAATAAAGTTGAACTGAGAATTCAGCCCTGGCCTTTCACTATTTGATGAAGCGCTTGAAAACTCTGCGCGGGCCCATAAATCCCCCTTTTCCCACTCACCACCAAGCCGAATAATCGTACTATCTGTAACGCGCGCCCCGGTATCACTGTTAAACCTTAGGTTTGGATCGTCAGAGTCGGTCTCAGGCCCATCAAACCTAGGCTGAATTGTTCCCGTAAGCGCGGCCTGTATGCTACCTAAATCGGAACCTCCTAAAGACCCAAAATTGACAGTCTCAAAAGAAGTTGGCAAC
>CALJNV010000150.1 GCA_937981455.1 uncultured Bacteroidales bacterium
CATGGTATTTTCTCACATACGGCACAGCTCAACCTTTACGAATAGGAGAACAGAATTCTACTTCGTTGACTGCAACGCATAAAGTAAAATCTTTTCCTTATTCCCTTTTGCATGAAAAGGACAATCTCTTAATGACTAAAAGTGGCAAGCAATGGTGGGGTGAAATATTTGATGATACCCTTAGCCGCGAATTTAATTTTGTGGTAAAAGATAGAGATTCCCTTCAGAGTGCTATTGCAGAAATAGGATTGTGTTCACGTTCGCTGGCTGAAAGCGGTTTTAAGATCTATGTAAATAATGTTTTAAAGTCAACAGTCAATATGGCTGGAATGAGTGCAGACCTGGCGGTAAGATTATATGCCAGGCCGGGAACAGCTCTTTTTAATTTTGTTCCTGATTCTGATACCATTCGCCTTCGCCTGGAGTACATAAAAAATCATGTATTATCCCTTGGATACCTTGATTATATTGAATTGACTGTCCCACGAAAGCTTAAATTTTATGGTCCTCAAATGAAATTTGCTTACATTCCCAAACCCCAGCAGGGAAATACCCCTGAATTTGTGTTTGATGATGGAGGGAACAATGTTGAGATATGGTTGGTTTCAAATCCGGTTGAACCCAAAAAGATAAACACAACCAGAAACGGCAGCGAACAAACCTTTAAGCTACAAGCGCCCAATGGCCATCAGTTTATTGCTTTTGATGGAACGGGTTTTTATAGCCCCTATTTTGCCGGTACTGTTGCAAATCAAAATCTTCATGCCATGCAACCGGTGGACTACATAATTATTGTTCATAAAGACTTCAGGGAAGAGGCAGAGCGATTGGCTCAAATTCATCGTGAACGTAGCGGCCTTAGTGTGGCAGTAGTGGATGTCAAAGAAATTTACAATGAATTTTCGTCGGGTTCTCAAGACCCTGTAGCGATTCGATCATTTATACGCATGATGTGGACTCGTTCACAAGGTAAGCAGCCGGGTTATGTATTGCTTTTCGGCGATGGGAGTTATGATCCTAAGAATCGTATCCCCAACAATAAAGTATTTATACCCGCGTATCAATCGGCTGAAAGTTTAATTTTTGTAGAATCTTATACAACGGACGACTTTTATGGACTGATGGATCCCACCGAAGGAGTGGATGGCAAAGGGAAAATTGATGTGAGCATGGGTCGATTTCCGGTTTCCACGAAACAGGAAGCCCAAACATTAGTGGATAAAGTAGACCAATATTTAAGCGAGGGTTTTCCCATGCATGGCTCATGGCGAAACACCGTATGCCTGGTGGCGGATGATGAAGACAGCGGCGTACACCTCGAACAGGCAGAGAAATTGGCTTATATCATCGATACCTCTTCAAGGATTCTTAATGTCAACAAAATTTATATAGATGCTTTTACACAGGTTAATACCGCCCAGGGACAGCGCTATCCTGATGTAAACAGGGCACTCACAAGGCAAGTTAATGAAGGTGCTCTATTTATTAACTACACCGGTCATGGAGGGGAACTGGGCTGGGCTGGAGAATGGATTTTGACCATTCCCGAGATTTACGCCTGGGAAAATAGCGGTCGCTTGCCCATTTTTGTAACTGCAACCTGCGAGTTTAGTCGTTTCGACGATCCTGAAAGAGTTTCGGGGGGCGAGCATGTGCTCCTCAGACCTTTAGGGGGCGGGGTGGCCATTTTTACCACCACACGTATTGCTTTCTCGCAAAGCAATGCTACACTCAATCAAAGCTTCTACAAAATTTTATTCCAGCATGCCCATGATGAAATACTCAGGCTGGGCGATCTCGTTCGATTATCCAAGAATTTGAATAACAATAATATAAACATTAGAAATTTCTTGCTTCTGGGAGATCCTGCCATTCAAGCGGTTTTCCCCGAATACGAAGTGCAGACCACTCACATTAATAACGTTCCTGTTGAGGATTTTACAGACACTCTAAAGGCTTGCCAGCGGGTGCGTTTCAAAGGCCAAATTGTTGGAAAAGATAAGGTGTTAAAGATGGGTTTTAATGGAAAGCTTTTTTTCCAACTTTTCGACAAAAAGCGCAAATTGAGTACTTTGCGAAATGATCCTACCAGCAAGCCGATTATTTTTTCTACGCAAGATCGTGTGATAGCTAAGGGTAGCGTACCTGTAAAAGAGGGCTCCTTTGAGTTTGAGCTGATATTGCCCAAAGATATCGACTACTCGTATGGAGCACCAAAGTTAAGTTATTATGCCACCGATAGCCTGAGTGATGCGGCAGGGGCTTTCTCAAATGTGGTTTTAGGCGGCATGGATTTCAACCTGGCTACCGATATGCAGGGTCCAGAAATGAAAATTTTCCTCGATGATTATCGTTTTATACCTGGCAACCCGACCAGCAGCCATCCCCTGCTCATGGTTGAATTAAGCGACTCATCAGGCATAAATCCTGGAGATTTTGGAATCGGCAAGAATATTATAGGCTGGCTTGACGATGACACTCGTAGTTCATTCGACTTAAGCCCCTATTTCTTTTCTTCCAATAGCCTGGGTACTCGAGGAAAAATTATATACCGATTGAAAAATTTGGCCGAGGGTCCCCATACTTTGTCGATTCGCGCATGGGATTTACAAGACAACAGCACGGTAAAAACTATACCTTTCATCGTGAGTGACGGGCAAGTCATCACCCTGAGAGGGGTAACCAATTATCCCAATCCTTTTAGCGATCGTACCTGGTTTATTTTTGAACATGACCAACCGGGTAATCATCTGAAAATTACCATAGAAATATTTTCTTTGCAAGGTCAATGGGTTAAAACCCTTGAAACCAGCTTTTCAACCAGTGATTATGGCATAGCCCCCATCGAATGGGACGGTCGTTCTGATTGCGGTAGCAAATTGCCAGCGGGCGTTTATCCTTATCGGATACGGGTCGAAAATAAATCAGGAAGTGTTCGTGTACAGTATCAAAAACTTATTATAAACTGATGAATTTCCCTGGAGATGATCTGGTATTCCTGATTTTGGCAAGAGGTTCAAAATAAAACTTATTTTTTTCCGTTAATTTTGCACCTCTTATTTTTGTGATCGAAGATTATTAAACATTTATCCACTCATAAATATATGTTGAACAAGTTGAAGAAAGCTACTTTGATCCTGCTTGCAGGAATTACTTTAATGGCCTCCAATGTGTATGGCCAGAACCAGCAGAAAGAATTTCCCATCACCACAGCCGTTCCTTTTTTGCTCATAAGTCCTGATGCCAGAGGCGGCTCAATGGGTGAGACAGGAGTGGCCTCCGACCCTGATCCTGCAGGCATTTACTGGAATCCAGCCAAAATGGCTTTTATTGACAAAGGCATGGGATTTTCCGTATCGTATACTCCCTGGCTCCGGCAATTGGTCGATGATATCGGCTTGGGATATGTGACCGGATACTATCGTTTGGATGATCAACAGGTTGTTGCAGGGTCCTTGCGTTATTTCTCGCTGGGTGATATCACTTTCACCGATTATGAGGGAAATCCAAAAGGGACTTACAAACCCAATGAATTTTCCCTGGATGCTGTCTATTCTCGAAAACTAACCGATAATTTCAGCGGTTCTGTAACAGGTCGTTTCATTTACAGTAATCTTACGCTCGGGCAGAATGTGCAGGGCATTGAATCCCACGCGGGTACTAGTTTTGCAGCCGATGTGGCTTTCTTTTATACCCGCGAAATTTCCATCAATCGCAACGATGCCTGGATCAATTTCGGGATTAATATTTCTAATATTGGTGCAAAGATATCTTATACCCAAACCCTTCGCAAAGACTTTATTCCCACCAACCTTCGCGTCGGCCCCTCTTTAAAGTACGAGATCGATAATTACAACACTATTGCTTTCAATGTGGATTTCACCAAATTGCTGGTGCCCACCATGCCAATTTATGCTCGCGACAGCATCACCGGACAACCATTGCTTGATGAGCAAGGCAACCAGATTATTCTAAAAGGTCGCGATCCCGATGTGTCTGTTATAAAAGGTATGATTCAGTCATTTTACGATGCACCGGGTGGATTGAGTGAAGAGCTGAAAGAGTTTACTTATGCTATAGGTACTGAATATTGGTACAATAAACAGTTTGCCATCAGGGCTGGTTACTTTCATGAATCGGCTACCAAAGGTGCCCGTCAGTTTTTCACTTTTGGCGCGGGTCTCAAATACAATGTTTTTGGTCTGGATTTCTCTTATTTGGTTAGTACAGACAAACGCAATCCATTGGATAATACCCTGCGTTTTACGCTCAATTTCGATTTCGAAGCTTTGCGGGGTAGGAGAAGATAAAGGTTTTTTATTGCCAACATTTTTTCAATGATTCATGCCGCCTTTTCAAAGGCGGTTTTTGTTTACGCATGAAACTTTAGGATCTGTGATTAAGAGGCACAGATGAATTCATTTCAAACAGGGTTTGTATCTTCCCTTGTAATTTCCCCAGGGGAAAGGAACAAACCTTCTTATCTTTGCAAAAAAACAAAATGGTAACCTTAGAAGAAGCTCTAAATAAAGTAATGGCAGAAGTGTGGTACACAGCACCTGAGCGTGTGCCCCTGACAGAAGCCCCTGGCCGTGTGCTGGCAGAAGATATTTTTTGCGACATCGACATGCCTCCTTTTGATAAGGCTGCCGTAGATGGTTACGCTTGCCGGCGGGAGGACTTAGATAAACCCCTTACGATCGTTGAAACCATCTCAGCTGGAATGTTGCCAGTGCACAAAATACAGGAAGAAACTTGTTCGCGCATCATGACCGGGGCCATGATACCCGAAGGATGCAACGCGGTAATCCCTGTGGAAGACAGCCGTTTGGATGAATCGGGCAAGGTGCTTTATACTGGGAAAGGGAAACCTGTAAATATTGCGCGTAAGGGTGAAGATATTAAGAAAGGGGAAAAGGTTTTAGAAGCTGGAACCGTGCTTCGATCACAGCACATTGCTGTGTTAGCCACAGCGGGAGTTTTTACTCCGGCGGTTTATCGACGGCCTGTTTGCGGTATCCTGGCCACGGGTGACGAATTGGTAGAACCATGGAATATTCCTGGTCCTGCTCAAATACGAAATAGCAATGCCTGGCAAACCATTGCCCAGGTCAAAGATGCAGGGGCCGATTTTATTTATACCGGAATTGCTCCTGACGCCCCTGCTGCCTTAAAGGAAAAGATCGATTACTTGCTTTCACAATCCGATGTGCTGCTGATGTCGGGTGGGGTGTCCATGGGGGAATACGACTATGTGCCTCAGGTTTTGAAAGAGCTAGGTTTAGAGGTCATATTTAAAAATATTGCTATTCAGCCCGGGCGTCCTACCTTGTTTGGAAAATTGGGACGCAAGATGGTTTTCGGTTTACCTGGAAATCCTGTTTCGGGCTTTATTCAATTTGAACTGCTCGTGAAGCCCTTTTTGAAAGCCATGGTAGGGCTGTCGCATCAACCGATAATCTCAAATTTGTCCATGGGTGAAACCTATCAAAGAAAAAAAGCCCAGCGCCGTTCACTAATTCCGGTTGTTATTCGGGAAGGAAAGGTATATATGCTCAACTACAATGGCTCAGCCCACATCAACGCCTATACTCAGGCCTCTGGTTTTATTGAAATGAAAGAGGGTGTTGTAGAGCTAAAAGAAGGAGAATGGGTACATGTTAGACAGATTTAACCGAAAAATCAATTATTTGCGTATATCTGTAACCGATCGTTGCAATCTTCGATGTACCTATTGCGTCCCTACGGGAAAATTCGCCTGGTTACCTCACTCACGCATACTCACCTTTGAAGAGATTGCGGAGGTGGTAAAAATAGGTGCCACGCTGGGCATACAAAAAGTAAGACTTACTGGAGGCGAACCTTTAGTAAGAAAGGACATTACAGCTTTGGTTAGTATGATAGCTTCCATTGACGGCATCACCGATCTGGCAATGACTACCAATGGTATTTTGCTTGAAAAATATGCCCGCCCATTGAAAGAGGCTGGCCTTATGCGAGTGAATGTGAGTCTTGACTCCGTTGATCCACTTCGTTTTGCTGAAATAACTCGTGGAGGCGACTTGAATTTAGTATTAAGAGGAATTGATGCTGCGTTGGATAACGGCCTGTATCCGGTAAAGATTAATTGTGTAGTTAAACAATCGCGCCACGAACCAGACGCACAAACGGTGTCAGAATATGCTGCTCGCAAGGGTTTATCTGTACGGTTTATTCATCAAATGAATCTTGCGGAGGGATACTTTACCACCGTGGAAGGAGGAGAGGGAGGCAATTGCAGCATTTGTAGTCGATTGAGGTTGACCGCCGATGGATTAATAAAACCTTGTTTGTTCTCAAATATGGGTTTTGATATTCGAAAGATGGGCATCAGGGAAGCCTTCTTGGCTGCAGTTGCCAAAAAGCCTCAAAGTGGAACCGTCAATCAGGCCAACGATTTCTATAACATTGGAGGATAGTTTAATGCACGAAATTGAACCTTATTACGCATGGAATCATCTATATAATGCTGCCCTTGATCCCCGCAGCCCCTTTTATGGTAGGCACTACCACGAAACTTTATGTACTCATACCATTTACAATTATTACATACATCCTCAATGGGACGAATTTGGATCTCCCACTTTATACCTGAAAATTCTTTATACAGATTATCAATTAGGTTACTCAATCATCGAATTGCTTGGCGAATGGAACGATTGCATTAACAACGATATTATGTTACTGAAACGAAATGTAGTGGATGTGCTTATTGAACAGGGTATTCGAGTCTTCATCCTAATTGGGGAAAATGTTTTAAATTTTCATCGTGATACCGATGACTACTATCAAGAATGGTTTGAAGATGTGGAAGATGGTTTTATTATTGGCATCAATTTTCGGGAACACGTTGTTCAAGAATTCACGCTGGGGCGGCTCGACAATTATTTGATTTTTGGTGGGCGCTTCAATCAGATAGCCTGGAGAAAATACCTTCCAGATCAATTGTATTATTATGTTAATCAAATGATTATGCGTGGATTGCAGGCGTAAGCCTGCATTTTCGGTGAATGTTTTAGTGGATTGAAAATCAGTGCTTGGGTCTGTGAAAAACTTTTTTTTGTCGGAGATGCGCAAGCCAGATGGGTAACGATTAATTTTGAGGCATGGAAAATAAAAATTCGAAGGAAAACCGTCAGGAAACTGGCAAAGTCGCCCCTAGGAGGGCAAAAAGTAGGGTAGTCCCTACGGAAGATATACATGGACGGGTACCCCCTCAGGCACCCGATGTTGAAGAGGTAGTGTTAGGGGCTTTGTTACTGGATCGCAATGCCATCAATGCGGTGATAGATTTTTTAAAACCTGAGGCTTTTTATAAAGATGCGCATCAAAGGATTTATGCTACAATTCAGCGATTGTTTGCCGAGTCAGAACCTATCGACTTGATTACAGTAACCAATGAACTGCGCAAGACAGGTGAGTTGGAAATTGTGGGAGGGCCTTATTATCTGGCCATGCTTACCAACCGTGTGGCCTCTTCAGCTAATATAGAGTTTCACGCAAGAATTATTGCCGAGAAATATATTCAACGAGAACTTATTAGGGTCTCTACAGAGATTATCCGCGATGCCTATGAAGATACTACGGATGTATTTGATTTGCTCGATAAAGCTGAGCAAAATTTATTCTCTATCAACGAAGAAACCTTTCGCCGCGATTATGCGAGTATGGATGCTTTAGTGGCCCAGGCTGTAGAAGATATACGCAAGGCCCGTGAATTTGAAGGACATTTAACAGGGGTTCCTTCAGGTTTTACCTATCTTGACCAAATTACAGGAGGATGGCAAAAGACTGACCTTATTGTTGTGGCTGCCCGCCCGGGCATGGGTAAAACCGCTTTCATTTTGAGTATGGCCCGTAATATCGCTGTGGATCATAAGCGACCGGTTGCCATTTTTTCGCTTGAAATGGGGGCCAAACAATTGGTTACCCGTCTCATTTCATCTGAAGCCAGACTGCCAGCTGATAAGCTGCGTACGGGTAATCTTTATGACCACGAAATGGAGCAACTCAATGTAAAAATAGCCCCACTCATCAAGGCACCTATTTATATCGACGATACCCCGGCCCTGTCAATTTTTGAACTCAGAGCTAAATGTCGCAGACTTAAGGAAAGATATGGTATTCAACTGGCAATGATTGACTATATTCAGTTGATGACCACTGGAGGGGATAATAAGGGAAATCGCGAACAGGAGATAGCTACCATTAGCCGTTCCCTGAAAAGCCTGGCCAAAGAACTCGATATACCGATTATAATACTTTCTCAGCTGAATCGAAGTGTAGAAACCCGCGGAGGAACGAAAAAACCCCAACTGAGCGACTTACGCGAATCGGGTGCTATAGAGCAGGATGCAGACATCGTTTTGTTTATTTATAGGCCTGAATATTATAAAATTGAGCAGGATGACAATGGCCCTACCGCCAACAAAGCATACATAATGATTGCCAAGCATCGAAATGGTAAAACAGGCGATGTTCGGCTCAATTTTATCGCTCAATATGCCCGATTTATGGATGATGATGATTTTCATGGAGTTGAAAATTTTTATCATCCCGGAAAAGAATACATGGGCTCTACAGTCACCATCCCTTCACGCATGAACAATGATTTACCACCTGAACCCCCTGACACTTTACCATTTTAAAACAATATTCTCAATTCTGCGTTAATTTAC
Organism: uncultured Bacteroidales bacterium; assembly: GCA_937981455.1. Lineage (GTDB taxonomy): Bacteria > Bacteroidota > Bacteroidia > Bacteroidales > TTA-H9 > UBA2030. Next base: position 8,718 of record CALJNV010000150.1, read on the forward strand.
CCATCGGTAGGAGTTAACTAATCCCCTATGGAGGTGAGATATGAAAAGCATCCGGCTGTTTTGTTTTTCTCTCGCATTATTGTTAAATGCACAAACTATACAAGGGACTTATCTGTTAGTTCCCATGGACGAAAAGCAACCCAATCACCTGAAAGCTTATGGCATTGCCTATTGGGTCTTGCAGCAGGGCCTGGAAATCGATTGGCTTTTGAATTATCGAGGTGGAAGTTTTCTTTTGCCTCACACTTCCTCCATTGAAAAGGAATGCAGACTCAGGGGAGTGGGGGTTGAATTTTTGTCCGACGCTCAGGCTGCAGTGCTACTCGATGAAATTGCCAGACCTGAGGTAAATAGAGATGCCATGCACATGCAAAAAGCACCCAAAATAGCGGTATATTCTCCTAAAAATAAATTGCCCTGGGACGACGCTGTAACCCTCGTACTCACTTATGCCCAGATTCCCTATGATGTAATTTATGATGAGGAAGTATTGGCTGGAGTATTGCCAACCTATGATTGGTTGCATTTGCACCATGAGGATTTTACAGGCCAATACGGTAAGTTTTGGGCTCGCTATAAAGACTATGCATGGTACAAAGAAGACGTTCGCATTAATGAGGCCACGGCCCAGAAATTGGGTTTCAATAAAGTTTCTAAGATGAAACTTGCAGTGGCTCTCAAGATTAGGGAGTTTGTGGCAGGAGGCGGATACCTTTTTGCCATGTGCTCGGCCCCTGATAGTTATGATGTAGCGCTTGCAGCACAAAATACAGATATCTGCGATGTGATGTTCGATGGTGACCCTATGGACCCTGAGGCTCAGTCTAAATTGGATTATAGCCAGTGTTTTGCCTTTACCGATTTTACCCTTTCTACCAATCCCTACGAATATGAAATCTCCTCTATCGATGTGGACCCTTTGCAGCGCAAATTAACAGAAGAAAATGATTACTTTACCCTTTTCGATTTTTCGGCTAAATGGGACCCTATCCCTACTATGCTTTGTCAGAATCATACCCGAATTATCAAAGGTTTTATGGGGCAGTCCACGGCCTTCCGAAAACAGTACATTAAACCCGAAGTTGTAATTATGGGTGAGAACAATGAAGCAGGAGAGGCACGTTATATTCATGGGGAATTTGGCCGTGGAACCTGGACTTTTTATGGAGGGCACGATCCTGAAGATTATCAGCACTATGTTGGAGACCCGCCCACAGAACTCGATTTCCACCCCAATTCTCCTGGTTATCGTCTGATTCTTAACAATGTTCTCTTTCCCTCTGCAAAGAAAAAAAAGCATAAAACCTAGCAGACTTGTGTATAGGGCTAGTTTTTAGGGAAAACGATTTGTTGCATTTGAACAACTCTTTAATTCAGACCTTCAAATGCCAGTAGGCAAAATTTTCCTCCGATAAAATTTACAAAAAAGAGGCTGTCCTTGCGGGATGGCAGCCTCTTGCACTGGGGTTTACCTTTTTATTTTACACCATGTCGAGGTTTTGGGTAACAATTTCGTAAGTATCTGTAGCAATGACCAATTCCTCGTTAGTGGGCACCACCATGACAGTTACCTTTGACCCAGGGCGGGTAAGAAGGGTTTCTTTACCTTTGAGTTGATTGTTTTTCTCGAAGTCGAAGTCGATGCCCATCCATTCCATGTCGGTCATGACTTCTTTGCGGGTATTGAAATCATTTTCGCCAATGCCCCCGGTAAATACAATAACATCCACACCGCCCATAGCCGCAGCATAAGCACCTATATATTTTTTCACGCGATATTGATACATTTTTAAGGCCAGAGAAGCACGTGGGTTTCCTTCCGCAGCGGCAGTTTCAATGTCGCGCATATCACTTGAAATTCCCGAGATGCCTAAAACGCCGCTGAATTTATTGATGAGTGTGTTAAGAGTTTGAGTGCCAATACCTTCTTTATTAGCAATATGCAACAATGCGCCGGCATCCACGTCGCCGCACCGGGTACCCATGATCAGGCCTTCAATAGGGGTCATACCCATGCTGGTATCCATCGATTTTCCATTTTTAACAGCTGCAATGCTAGCCCCATTACCCAGGTGGCAGGTAATAATTTTCAGGTTTTTGATGTCTTTATTTAGAATTTCAGAGGCTCTGCGCGACACGTATTTATGGCTCGACCCATGGAAACCATAGCGGCGGATTTTATATTTTTCGTAAAGGGAGTAGGGCAAGCCATACAAATAAGAATAGTCAGGCATGGTTTGATGAAAGGCAGTGTCAAAGACTCCAGCTTGAGGTACGTCAGGAAGTAGGCGGGTAATGGCATAAATACCTTCAAGGTTGGGTGGATTGTGTAAGGGAGCAAGATCTATACATTCTTCAAGTGCCTGAATAACTTCGGGTTTTATACGTACACTGCCTCCAAATTTTTCGCCTGCATGAACTACGCGATGACCCACAGCTTCTACTTCTTTAATGTCTTTGAGACTACCATATTGCGGATGGATGAGTATTCCTAAAACATATTCTATGCCGGATTGATGATCAAGGATTTCTCCTTCTACTTTAAATTCGAGCCCGTCGTTTCGTTTATGTTTGATGGATGCCCCTTTGAGTCCGATCTTATCCACAAGGCCTTTTGCAATGACTTCGGCCGAAGGCATATCGAAAAGCTGATATTTTATGGATGAACTACCACAATTCAGTACAATGATTTTCATTTTATTATAATTTTTTGTTTGCACTTAATTATTCCCGTCCCAGGGTGGCAACAGATCCCGGTTTTATTTGCTTACCTTTTTCAGTCCATTTATAGAAACCTTCACCTACTCTCTGCCCTACCAGGCCTGCCCTTACCATTCGTTTTATCAGGGGCGAGGGCTTGTAGCGAAGATCACCAAATTCGTTGTGCAGGTTTTCCATCCAGCGAAGCAGTTTGTCGAGCCCTATGGTATCTGCCATTTCGAAAGGTCCCATGAGGTGACCCGTCGCTTCACGCATGGTCTTATCGATATCTTCTATTGAGGCAACTCCTTCCATCAAAATGGAGCAGGCTTCATTAATAAATGGAATAATCATGCGCGTAGAAATATTGCCTGGCGATTCGTTGACGGGAATCACTTCTTTGCCTATCATTCGAACATACTTACATGCAAAATTCCATGTTTGGAGCGAAGTACGTAGTGAGCGAACTACTTCTACGATTTTAACGTCGCGCACTGGAGAAATAAAGTGCAAACCAATGGCTCTGCCAGGGTCTTTAAGCACGGTAGAAAGTTCAGAAATCATCAATGTGGCTGTGTTGCTGGCTATTACAGCTTCGGGCTTCAATACCTCGTCGAGGTTGCGAAATACTTCTTGTCTGAATGTAAGGCTGGTACCTGTCTTCTTGGAATTAATGGTTTCGATAACAATGTCGCAGTCTTTAAGTTCTTCGTAGCGCGTAGTCCCCTGTATTCTGGATAGAATTAGTTTTTTTTCGCCTGGGGTCATGCCCCATTTTTTAATCACCCGATCGAGTTCATTGTCCAAACGGATAAAAATTTCTTTGTTGCGCTCCTCTGTCAGATCGAGAAATATTACATCTATACCATACTGGCTGGTTTGAAGTGCTATTTGCTGCCCCATAATTCCGCAGCCCACTATGCCCACCTTCTGCAGCGAGCCCTTGGGAGCCTCGTGGCGGCCCAGGCTGAATTCTTCAAGACTTATGTTCATTGTGTTGATTTTGATTGTTTTAATAAAAAAACCTTTCCCGCGGCAAAATTAGGCCTTTTAAACCTCTTAAACAATCAAAAACCATGAAACTTTTTATCATATGTGTTTACAAGATTAAAAAAAGTCTTGTTATATCACGGAGTTTTGGATATTCATCTGTATTTGCTGAATTTTGAGGCCTTTTATCTTCCATGCATCAATCTTTTCGATGATGAAACAGTTATTGATCATCATTTCGGTTTTTGGGGCTTTATTCCTCAATAATCTGCAGGGTCAATCTGTGGTGTTTAATGATTATTTTAAAGACACCCCTCCTCGCCTCGATTATTTTCACACGGGTAACTCTGCAGAAAAGATCTTTGCTGTGGATTGTCTTTTAAGTGATGGTCCTTGGCCGGGAAATACAACGCATCTTTTAGATGAATTAATACTTGGTCCTTATTTTTTTGAGGTAGAGGATACTACCACCGAAGGGATCATTTTTAGCAGAGGTTTTGCCAGCATTTTTGGAGAGTGGAAAACCACCCCTGAGGCTGAGCATTGGGAAACTTTTCATGAATCGCTGTGCGTCCTGTGGCCCCAAAGGCCGATTGGGGTGTATATAGGTAAGTGTCAAAATGATAATCCTTTTCACAGAATCTGGCACTTTTCCATTGACCCGGCCGCAAGATACCTCGGACCGGTACCTTTGCCGGCCTTATACCCATGGTGGGTAGATTTTTGTAATGGAAAACCAGAAAATATGATGGATATCATTGTCATGGACAATGGTTATTCCGTTTCTCGGCAAAAAAAGTGTAAAGCAGATGTAGAAAGACTCCTAGGCGAGTTTTTTGCAATTGAACCCTTCAAATTGCGCAAAACCGACATTATTGTGGGGGCTGTAGGACCTCCGTTTGCCCTTGAAGGGATTTATAAGCCCCATCCCGGCATTTTAAGTCGTTCAAATCTTTCTCTTTCTTATGGGGTATTCGACGCTGAACGTTATGTTTTGGGATTTGATAATCGCATCCTAAGAAATGTTGCATCTACCATGACCAACGATTTTACATTTATTATTGTGAATGAACGAACTTACGGAAGTGGAGGTATCTACAACCTGTATGAATTGGTATTTGCGGATAATAAATTTTCCGATTACATTTTTGTGCATGAACTTGTCCATCATTTTGACGATCTGGCGTATTATGTATACTATACCTTAGCCGCAGCTTACCAAGCACCCGATACTTTTATCGAGCCCTGGGAACCTAATATTACGGCCCTTAAGAAGCTTGCAAAATTTTTAAGGAATCATTTGGTTGAAGGAGGTACTCCATTCCAAACCCATGGGATAAAGAAGAATTCGACCGCATGAGTTACAATATTCAAAAAATGAAAAAGGCAATCGCAAGAATAGCAAGCCAAAAGAGATTGTCGAGGTTTTGTATGTATATGAATGCAATCAGGAATGAGAATCTATAGCCAAAATGAAATTTACACGTAAAGTTGGTGTTTTTGAAGGGGCGGGTTATCAATCCTATGGTCTTTATAGAGTTGAAAACGAATGTATTATGTTTACCCGCAACCGACAGGCCTTTTGTAGGGTATGCCAGACTGCTATTGAAAAAATAATCCACCAGAATAGCCGTTAAATCATAGAATTATGAAGAGGTTTCTGTTTTTGCTGTTTCTAAGCATGTTTTGCATTGGCCTGGTTGAAGCCTCTTTGCCCGATACTTTGCTCGATCGATTAAAGCGGTTCGAACATTCTGATAAAATAGATCTCCTGCTTGAATTTGGAACCCGCACCCTAACCACTCATCCTTATTTAAGTGAAGAAGCCGGATTATTGGCTTTGAAACTAGCTCAAAATCAGAATAATCTGATAGAGATAAGCAAGGTGGCACTTTTCTTAGGAAATTATTATCACAGCACGGGAAGGGCTTATAAAAAAGCCACCTATTTTTACAAAAAATGGGTTGAATTTTCGTCGAATGAAAAGCCCTCGATGCGAGCTGAGGTTTTGATGCGATTGGCTTCTTCTTATTTGCTTGAAAAGGAGATGGATTCGGCTCGTTTTTTCATTATAAAAGCTACTTCGGTTTATAAACAACTAGGAGATTACGAAGGATACGCAGCGGCTCGAGGGCTAGCGAGCAATATTTTTTTGGAAAGCAAACAGATCGACTCGGCCCTTTCGAGCTTAGCCTTAGCCTGCGATGCCATGGAAAACCTTATCAAACGAACATCTCCCGATGCCCCAGAATACAAACGATATCTCACTCGCATGGCTGATACAAAGGCAGCATTCGCCAATACATGGATGCTAAAAGGCAATTATCGAATAGCTACCGGCGAAATCAATAAAGCTTTGACTTATGCCGTTTTGTCCGGTAATCGAACTTTACAGCTGCGACTCTCTCTGGATTATGCTAATATTTATGCCAGGCAAGGGGCCTATGAGAAGTCGTTGGAGATTTTGCTGAAAATCTTAAAAGATTTTGAAAGAGAAGAAAATTCTGCTGTGGTTTCGGAAATTTGGAAACGCTTGGGAGAAATTTATGCCGAGTTGGGTGAAATGGAGAAGTCGCAAAATAATCTTCGAAGGGCTATTGAATTATTAAATTCTGCAGGAAATGTTGCCGCTACCGCTTCGGTTTACGCCGTCTTAGGAGATGGATATTTTAACCAACTCAAATATGATTCAGCGGAAGCATGTTATCTCCGCTCACTTGCAATTAATCGAAGGTTCGAGAATATGCCGGGGCTCATGGAAGATATGGTGCGTATGGGACACCTGGCAATAGCGCAAGGAAAGATGGACCAAGCTGAAATATATTTCAGAGAAATTCTTCATCAGGCGGCCCTATTAGATTCTACTTTGATGACAGAAGCATGGAAAGGTATGGCTCAGCTTAACCTTAAAAAGAATCATTATACGGCAGCTATCGATTTTGCAATGAAAGCATATCGGTTTGCCGCGAGAGTTGAAGATATAAAGGGCCGCATAGAAATGGCTGATCTTTTGTCAAAAGCTTATGCTTCAAAGGGAGATTTTAAAAATGCTTTTCAATGGCTGAGCGATCGCACTGCCTGGTATGATTCACTGAATTTATCAGGGCATAAAAAAGAAATAGCGCGCTTGCAAGCACGCTACGATTTCGAGAAAAAAGAAACAGAACTGGAACTCGAAAAAGAAAAAAGCCGAAGCCTGGCTCGCACGCAGCGACTTATTCTCTATTTCTCAGTATTGGGTATTTTATTTGTAGTGATCATTGCCTGGTTGCTCTACCATAGCGAGAAGGAACGCAGGTTAACCGAGGCACTTAATTACCGTCGTGAAGCCGAACTGGCGCGCACTCGCCAGGCTTTAATGGAAGCCGAAGTTAAGACCCGCCAGCTGGAGCAAAATCAACTGATGGAAGATTTGAAAAAACAATCTGTGCACCTTACCAATCTTGCCCTTATCATAGCCCAGAAGAATGAATTTATAAATCAGCTAAAAGATCAGGTTAAGAACCTTCGACAGGTCGAGGGAGAAGAGAAAGACAAATGCATGGCCTCGCTGCTTCATCAAATTAATCATCAGCAAAGGCTCAATGCCGACCTCGACCGCTTTCGCAAAGAGGTGGAAGCGGCTCATCAAAATTTTTACCGACGACTCGACGAAGTTTGCCCTCTGCTTACTCCCCACGAAAAGGACCTTGCCGGATTATTGCGTATTGGATTGACTTCTAAAGACATAGCCTCACTTAACAATGTTTCCGTAAAAGCTGTGGAAATGAGTCGCTACCGCCTTCGCAAAAAATTGAATCTGACCACTGATGAAAGCCTCGTTGACTTTCTTCAAAACCTGGCCTGAGGTAGCAAGGTTGGGAAAAACTATTTTGAAATGTAGTAGTTAAATAAGACCCAAAAAATTGTTTATCAATTTATTAGATTTTAGCAATGTAGTATAATTCAACCCTTAGCTGCCCTCGAAATTGACGAACTTGTAGAGGTAAGATAGAAGTCGATTATTTGGCAAACTTTGGGTGCGCCTGTAAATTTGCTCTGCTTTACTGAAAGAACACCCCTTTCTCCAAACACGGCAGTATTTGCCAAGAGGTTGTATACTGCCGGCCAAAAACAACCAAACCTAAAAGGTAGACAGGCTATTCCCCAGATTTGGTCAACACCCTTTTGTATAGAATGGCCTGCCACCTTTTCTTTCAGACGTTAATTTATAATACATATTTGATTAAATACATAAATTTGCGTGAAAAACTTTAACCCCTGAAAAATCTCTTCCCCATGAAAAAATCACTTTGGATTTTAACTTTTTGTGTGGGTCTCATTCTACAAATGAGTGCCCAACAAGTTGGCAATAAATTGCCTGCTGTTACAGTTAAAAATATTGAGGGTCAATCGGTGCGAATCGATCAAATAAGCAATGATGGAAAACCGATGATTATCAGTTTTTGGGCTCTTTGGTGTAAGCCATGCATTAAAGAACTTACCACCATTGCTGAAATTTATCCCGATTGGGTGGCCGAAACAGGGGTTAAGTTTTTCGCAGTATCCATTGACGATGCGCGGTCTTCATCCAAAGTGAAGCCCTTTGTAGATGGAAAGGGCTGGGAGTTTGAAGTTTTACTAGATGTCAACGGAGATTTTAAACGAGCCATGAATGTCAATCTTATTCCGCACACTTTTGTTGTGGACGGTAGGGGCGAAATTGTTTGGCAACACACTTCTTTCAGCGAGGGTGGAGAGTTGGAGCTTATTGAAATTATCCGAAAACTCAAACGCGGTGAAAGCCTCAATTAAATTCTTTTCACTTTTGCAATTAAGCATTTATATGAAAAAAACTTGGCTGTTCGTTGTAATAGGGCTTTTTTTTATGCATGAACTTCATGCACAGGATATCTTTGAGAAAGCTACGGTAAATGCTAATTTTCAAACCGACGCTGCCTTTTATACCAATGATAAAGCTTTGGGCATCGATAATACCACACTTGCCGGCAAAAGGTTGGGAATGAATGGATACACTCAGGTCAATTATACATTACAACATTTTTCGGCAGGCATGCGATATGAGGCCTTCATGCCACCCATGCTTGGTTTTCCTATTGATCTGCAGGGTAATGGAATTGCTAACTGGTTTGTTAAATATCGGGTAGATCAATTTGCGATAAGCGCCGGAAATATTTATGAACAATTTGGCCTGGGCACTCTTTTGCGAACATACGAAGAATGGAGCTTAGGATATGATAATGCTTTGAATGGGCTGGGCGTGAATTTTAGTCCACTGAATGGGGTAACTTTGAAAGCTGTGGCAGGATACCAGCGAAGCTATTGGGAAAAATTCGAGTCGGGCAACCGAGGTATTGTGAGGGGGCTTTACGCGGATGCCAACTTCAATGAAATGCTGAGTGCTTTAGCCACCAGTAAATGGAAAATTTCGCTGGGAACCGGATTCGTGAGCAAATATGAAAAATGGGTAACCAAAACCCTAATCCGGCCTATTGATAACCACGGAAGTTACGAAAAATATGAATATAAATTACCTGCCAATGTGGGTGCATGGTCAGTCATGGCTCATATGGGTTATG
>CALJNV010000151.1 GCA_937981455.1 uncultured Bacteroidales bacterium
TTGAAATTATCAGAGAAAACCTTTGGCGAAGAAATGTAATCCATGCCCAAAAATATTCCGCCTTTAAAAGCAATGACTCCGGTTTGTTTATCCAGTAGATGAACGTTTGCAGCTACTTTTTCCACAATCTTGTACCCATTGGATTGACTGATATCCGACAAATTATCGGTACGACTATGAACTTTGAAACTTAAATTCTTTCTGTGAATTTCATCCCAAACTTCAGATTGAATGGACATATAAGAAGGTTCAAAGCCTCTTTCTATATCTTTAGATGCTAATTTTACGATCCCTTCTATTTTGCGACTACGAATGTCAGAGGGCATGTCGGTGCGAGTATCTTTTCCTTCAAAAACCCGTGAATTGCCATGCCATCTTCCACTCTCAATACAGCTTACGGGTATGATCACTTTATTCTTTGCCCTGATCAATGTAGTAACGTTTATCGATCGATTTTGCTTGGCTCCACGCAATTGCTCTCCATCCAAAATCAGCACACATTCATCTAATTCATTGATAACTGTTAGACTATTCACAGCCCCAAGCTCGGAAACCTCTGAAATGATAAATTTCCCTTGTCCACTCTGACTGCGTCTAAATGCCTCTTGCAACGAAATGTACGAAAGGGTGGAAGTCTCTTTATTGAATATGGGATAAAAAGAATACTCATCTATTACGATGGGTTCTCCAAATTGTACTTTCAACATTTCTAAAAAGTTTCTCATAATTTTTTTGTTTTTAATTTGACAATAGAAGATTAACTTAATGCTTGATTAACAAACACCAAAAAAATTGAAACAATACCAAAATGATGCCCTTGTAGAGGCCTTTCAAGAATAAAAATCCGGGATATGACTACACACCCTCGAAGGGGAATGATTACCCCTTAATGAAAATAATCATGAAAACTGATGTGTCACGGAATAATCCGTTCCGTTCGGGTTTTGCTTCTATGAATTTAACAGGCGGGTAGCCTGGTATGTGTGTTTAAAAAAACACGCTAAAATTTTGTTCAATCAACATTTATATTTATACGACAGTAAGGAAAAAAAGTTACAACCCTTCCCTAAAAAATTAAATGAAAACGTATCAAACACATCAATGACACTTTGATGAATGTATGAAGTACTTAAAAGGAACAAGAAATACGAACGGATAAAGCCCCTCGCCCTCCAGGACCTTCGAGTGGGAGAAGTGGTTCGGTCAAGAGTTGCACGCTCAGCTCGTCACTAATATCAAAAGCAGATAAATGGGCATCCACAGCAGCATCCACCAAATTGAGGATGTAAACAACCCCCATTAGAATAAAATTAAATTCCATATTACGGCGATAGTAATCACGCTGTACCCTCAATTGGTCAGCAGTGTATATGGAGGCATATTCATTGGGGGGATCGCCTGGAAGATTAAAAACCTTATATTGGTAAGCTGCCTTAAATTTTCGATATTCCTGACGGCTTGACAAAGCGAAATAACCCGTAGCACCCAAACCGGCATAAACGAGAGGGATTTTCCAATATTTTTCATTGTAGGCTTGTCCCAGTCCAGGTAAGGCTAGACTCAGGAGGGTGGCTTTACGGGGGTTTTTGGTTCCAGGCAGATAATTTGGAATTGCTTCCTGGGCAAAAGCGGGACGGAGGCTAGTAAGCCCAACAAAAATAATCAACAGGTAGCGGAATACCTTCACGGGGCATTTATTGCAACAAAGCCATGATACGCTGAAAATCAGCTTCGTTCCTAAACTTGATAATAATTTGCCCTTTTCCTTTGGCCGTACGGGAGATATCAACCTTGGTGCCGAATTTTTGGGCCAATTGGTCTCGCGCCGATGCAAGAGTCTCGGGTAATTCAGGTTTCTCTTTCGAACCCTTTTCTTCAATGGTAATAGACTCAGCCTCAGGCTGCCGAGAGGCCTCTTTGATGTCTCTGACCCACTGCTCTACATCTCTTACACTCAGTCCTTTTTCAATGATTTCCTTCAGAATAGTAAGCTGATCCTCAACGTCTTCAATATTAATAATGGCTCGGGCATGGCCCATGCTAATTTGACCATCTCTAACCGCCACCTGCACTTCGGGAGGTAGTTTAAGAAGCCGAAGGTAATTAACCACCGATGAACGATTTTTTCCCACTTTTTCAGCGAGATCGTTAGGTGATATTCCTATCTCATCAATCAATCGTTGATAGCTCAGAGCTATCTCAATGGGGTTCAGGTCATCGCGGTGAATGTTTTCTATGAGGGCCATTTCGAGCATCTGCTCATCGTCGGCAATGCGTATATATGCCGGAATTTTTTCGAGGCCTACCATTTTGGCTGCCCTTAAACGACGCTCCCCTGAAATAAGCTGATATTTATCGTACCCCAGTTTTCTAACCGTAATAGGTTGAATGATGCCCTGAACTTTTATGGATTCAGCAAGTTCATGTAAAGTTTGTTCCTCAAAATCTGTTCTGGGCTGAAAAGGATTGGCCTCAATCTGGTTAATGGGAATTTCAGCGATAGCTCCCACTACGAATTCGCCGGATATATCTTTTGAGGTGATATCTGTTTCCGGGCTTTGCAGAATCGCGCTAAGGCCTCTCCCGAGGGCCGATTTCTTATTAGTTGTCATGAATGTTAATATTATTATTTTCTGACGTAGATTGAGAATAAGGGGTCATTTTGTTTTTCTGCAAAATCTCTCGAGCTAAATTCAAATAATTAAGTGCACCTATGCTCTCGGCATCAAACATAATTATCGATTGACCATAACTTGGAGCTTCGCTCAACCGGGTATTTCGGTTAATGATGGTATCAAAAACCATCGATTGAAAATGCGTTTTCACTTCTTCTACCACCTGTCTCGAAAGACGAAGTCGGCCATCGTACATGGTAAGAAGTATTCCCTCAATGTCAAGGCTTGTGTTGAGTCGGCTTTGTACTATTTTGATAGTATTGAGCAGCTTGCCCAAGCCTTCCAAAGCAAAATACTCACACTGAACCGGAACAATTACCGAATCGGCAGCGGTCAGAGCGTTTACCGTAATCAAGCCCAAGGAAGGAGAACAATCGACAATAATAAAATCGTAATCATCTTTAATTTTATAGAGGGCCTTACGCATCATCCTTTCCCGATTAGGTAAATTGATCATCTCTATCTCTGCCCCTACCAAATCGATATGAGCAGGAATAAGATCCAAATTAGGGGTTTGCGTATTCAAAATGATTGTACGAGGATCTACATCATCTATTATACACTCATAAATACTGGTTGTAATACTTCTTGGGTCGAAGCCAATGCCTGATGTGGCATTGGCCTGTGGATCGGCATCCACAAGCAAGGTCTTATACTCGAGAACAGCCAGACTGGCTCCAAGATTTATCGCAGTAGTGGTTTTACCTACTCCACCTTTTTGGTTGGCTATCGAAATGATTTTGCCCATGTTAACGATTTTGGGGTTGACCGGAATTAGATAGGCAAAGATAGAGAAAAAAATAACCTGATACCAGGCCCGAGGATTGAGAACCTGAAACAGCTTTAATTATCGGAAAAAGAAATAATTACAAAAATTTAACTCTCATTTTCATTTAAATTTACCAGTGAATCTTGATGGGCCAGGTTTATGGTATTGGGATGTTCTTTTAGATAGCTTTCTAAAAAGTCAGCAGCTTCGCGAAATGCTGTGGCAAACTTCTCCAAATCTTGGGGGTAAATTATCAATTTATTGCGTTCAAAAAAGAATTTTCCGCTGCGACTATCAAAACGGCGGGTACTTTCTGTCAATGACAATGTAACACCTTGATTAACTGCTTTTACATCAATGTAATACCTGCGTTTGCCAGCGGGTACGGTTTTCGAAAACAGTTCTTCAAAAAAAACTTTTGCGTTATCTTCCATTGTTCATTACGTTTACCGCTACAAATGTATTAGAATTTGTAAAAGAAACAAATATTTGAGCCTATCATCTTTTCTTTGATATTTTTGAAGTACTTTTGCAATTCTTTTTTTAATCGTCCTTTGCCAAAATGTTATCAAGAAGACACTTACGCATCAAAGTTTTACAGGCTGTTTATGCCTACCACCTATCGGATGTTCGCAACCTTGAGAGTGCTCGGAAACAACTTTTTATAAGTATTGACAAACTTTATGATCTGGCTATTCACCAGATTTCTTTTTTACTTGAAATAGTCTCTTTGGCTCGAAATCTAATCGAAGAAGGTCGTAAAAAACATCTTCCCACCCCCGAAGATCTAAATCCCAACTTACGATTTGTAGAAAATGCTCTAATTGCAAAGCTTGAAAACAATCGCAACTTTTTAAAACACGTTGATCGACTTAAAATTTCCTGGGGCAATTATCCCGAGATTATTCGTCGTTTATATCAGGCCATTAAAGTTACTCCAGAATATGATTCCTATATGGTTACAGCTCCGGGGAGTTTTAAAATTGATAAAGAATTTGCTATTTTTATTCTCGAACACATCATTCTACCTGATGAGGGAGTTCAAGCTTTGCTGGAAGAAAAAAATATATTCTGGGCCAATGATTCCAGTTGTAATACTTTCAAGATTACTTCTGAAATGCTTTTTTCAGAGTCACCCGACGAACTTTCCGATAGAGAAATATTCATTAAACTCTTTCGCGAAGCTGGTAGCCCAGCTGATGGTGTGGAAATTAAAGTAGAAGAAGATAGCTTTTTCCCTGAAAACGATTACCATATAGCGGGAGGCTTAGCCAAACGTATACTCAATGAATTTAAGGCATCGTGGGACGAATTTTCCCCGCTTCCGCCCTTGTTCAAATTAGGTTTCGATGAGGAAGATAGAGATGAGTTATTTGTAAATCGTCTTTTTCAAAAAACCATTCTGCGCGACGAAGAAATATCTGAGATAATAATTGATAAAATAACCAATTGGGACCCTGAACGCCTGGCTGTCATTGATATGTTATTGCTTAAAATGGCTGTGGTCGAATTAACGGAGTTTCCTTCGGTTCCAATTAAAGTAACGCTTAACGAATATATTGACCTTGCCAAAGCATATAGTACCCCTAAGAGTGGACAATTTGTCAACGGAGTCCTTGATAAGATTGTAGCAAGCCTCACCCAGCAAGGCAAAATAAACAAATCGGGGAGAGGTCTGCTCGGGTAATTTATTTTCTACCAAAATCGGCCGGAATTTCACCCCAGAGCTGCGTTTCCCATTTGAGCACTGGATTGGAGTAGTCGTTTTCAGCCAACCATTTTTCAGCCCTACTCAGCATTTCAAAAACTTTTGCATTAAGCGGGGAAGGTTTTAGATAGGTATGGGCCCTTTTCTTCCCTACCCAAAGCAAAGCGTTGCGGCTATCGGAATATACAGGTATATCGGATCCTAATTTTTTTAGATAAGCCAAAGCGTGCACAATGGCTAAAAATTCTCCGATATTATTGGTAGCACTCTCAAAAGGACCTTGACGAAATATTTCACGGCCGGTGGCGGTTTCAACACCTCTATATTCCATCACACCTGGATTTCCTGAACAGGCAGCATCGACACATAAACTGGGAAGGATAGGACCGTCCACGATACTCTCTGGAGAAAATCGGGTATTAATAAGCTCCCTTTTTTTCCCTAAGTAATCCTCAGGGCCGCAAGCAAAAGCTTTTCGCGCTTCTTCCTCTGTAGCAAAACTCATATAACGTGCCCCTACATATCCTTTGATCCTCTTCAGACATTCTTCCCATGTAGGGAAAATACCCCGCTCAGACCCTACCCATACCACATAATAACGGTTCTTCTTTCTCATCGTATTTAAAATAGATGACCTCTTATGAGATTCTGCTATATCGCAAAGCTAAGCCAAGTTCCTTGCTTGTCCAAATCAATCGGATAAAAATTTGAGCCCCCTTTTTTAAAATAACTTTTCCTCTTTCAAAAATTCCACTGATTTATTTGATGAAGGCTGAAAACAATCAGCCTGTAATTGAACATTTAAATAAACTATTCGTATTTTTAACCGACAAATCGAGCCCTAATGATCCAAAACAACACCGAATACAGAGATGTCATCATACAAACTTCAAGAAAACTTTTCGCGCTTTTCGGTTACCGAAAAACAACCATTGACGATATTGCCAAAGCCTTAGGAAAAGCCAAAGGTTCGGTATATTACTATTTCAAAGGAAAAGAAGAAATATTTTCGGCAGTCGTTGAATACGAAGCACTTGCTCTTAGACAACAACTTGCCAGGAAAATACGTGAATACAGAGATAATCCCATAAAGCAGCTAAATGCATATGTAACCATGCGTCTCACACGTATGAAGGAGCTGGCTAATTTTTATAATGCCCTTAAAGATGATTACTTACATCATTTAGAATTAATAAATCAAGTAAGAGAAAAATATCAGCGAAAAGAACTTGCCACATTGCAAGCTATACTTCATGCGGGTAAAAACAAGGGTATATTTGATATTGAAGACATTCACACCGCCTCCCTTGCTATTCTGGCGGCCATGTCTGGTATGGAAAACCCCCTATTTCTGGGATTAATTCATAGTGAAAAGGTAGATGATCACATAGGTAAAGTAATGCAGATCCTTTTGTATGGGATGATAAAACGGGGGTAGGCATTTCTGAAAATCATAAAACAAAAGAGATGGACACTTTGAATGCCCATCTCTTTGATTATAAAACAATTAGTAAGTTATTGTTTACTTTTTATTCAATTCTTCACGCAAAAATTTCACTTTTGCTTCCATAAACTTAATTTCCTGTCGCGTCTTTTCAATTTTCTTTTCAAATTCCTGGCGGAGTATCTCGGCGTTTTTACTATTGGCCAGGAATCCGAGGTTGTTTTCCCATAGAGTAACGTCTTCGTTAAATTTATTAATTTTATTTTGCAGGAAATTGATTTCGCGGATTATAGCCTTTTGCCCTTCAGGGGTGTCTTTGGAGTGATCGATACGTGAGCGAAAAGCCGGTTCGTCCATTTCAACTGGGTTGATTTTCAACTTATCCAGCTGCTGATTGATAGCTTTTCTGAAAGCCGATTGCAGTCGTTCTTTTTCGTTGAAAGGCACAAAACCGATTTCCACCCACTTACGCTGGAACTCTTTGAGTACTTTAAGATTTTCTGCCTTGTCGTTTGAATATGGATATTCTTCTACTTGCTTAATGAGTTCTTCTTTGAGGCGCAAATTTTCTTTTTCCTTTTCGCGGATATCCGCAAAATAAGCTTCTTTGGCCCTAAAGAAATGATCGCAAGCACTGCGGAAGCGTTTCCAGATTTTATCGGAATGTCGACGGGGAACCGGTCCTATTTCTCTCCAAGTTTCTTGCAGCTTGATCAGCTCCTGGGAGGTAGCCTTCCAATCGGTGCTATTCATAAGAGCTTCCGCCTGAATGCACAAATCTAGTTTTAAATTATAATTGTGCATTTGTTGTTCTTTGATACGCGCAAAATACTCGGCTTTTTGCTTGAAGAACTGATCCATCAGAGCTTTAAACTCAGCCCATACCTGATCGTTAACCTTTCGAGGAGCCGGTCCAATGCTTTTCCATATGTTGAAGAGCTCGTTTACGGTGATTGTTCTCGATTCCCATTCCTTGATGGATTCTGCAGGATTATCGACGATTTCACGTACTTTTTCTATCAAAGCCTTCTTCGAATCATAATTACTTTGAAGCTCTTCATGTAATTTATCATAATATTCGCGACGGCGCGCATTAATTTTTTCTGTTGCGTTGCGGAATCTTTCCCAAATTTCTTCCTTAAACTCTGAGGGAACAGGGCCTATTTCTTTCCATTTATCGTGAAGACGCTGCAGTTCTTTAAACGATTTCATAACATTAGGCTCCAGCAGCAGTTCCTCTGCCTTTTCGCAAAGTTCAATTTTGCTCTCGAGGTTTTTCCTCATATCAAGGTCTCGCAATTCACGATTGATACGTACCTTGTCGAAAAACTTTTCAACCAGAAAATGATAGTTTTGCCACAAGCTATTGTTTTCTGATTTTGGAACAACTCCAATTTTTCTCCACTCTTCTTGCAATGCCCTGAATTCATCATATGTCTTCTTTAGAGATTCTTCCGAGTTGATGAGTGCACGGAGTTTTTCCAATAATAAAAGTTTGGCTTCTAAATTGGCTTGTTTCTGTCGTTCAATTTCTTCGGCAATCTGCTCTTTCTTTTCTTTGTAAATGGCAAAAATGGCGTCAAATCTGTGATCGATATCGTCAGGGATGTATTCGAAATCTTCCTCACGATTTCCCGCAGCAATAAAAGCTGCTTTTTGTTCTTGCTGTAGGGTCTTGCTATGGCGAATAAATGCTGCTCGAATAAGGCCCACCTGAGTTTTTACGCCGTTAATATCCTCGCGATTCACCAACGATTCGAGCAGTTCCACCAATTTCTCCCTACTCAGGCTTTCATAATCGATTTGTTCGAAATCTTCACCCCGAAGCAAGCCATCTTCTTCATCCTCAGCCTCATCGTGGTGCAATTGTACTTTCTGTGCCTGATATTCAGCTTCGATCTGCTTTCGAAGGGCTTCATCGGCTGCAAGCTGCTCGTCGCGCTCGTCTGGCAAATGCCCTTCGTCGTTGGCAATAGATTTTTTTAGGTCGCTCCCGGTGTCCTGTACCTCGGTTTGAGTAGGAGCGCTCACAGGGTCAACAGCGTTTAATTCTTCTGTTTTTTCTTTGAGATCCTCAATCCCCTCAGCGATTTCTTCGCTTTGAGGTATGATAGGTTCGGTGTTGGTGGTGGTAGTTTTGGGTTCCAGATTTTCCATAGCAGATAGAGATAAGAGGTGAATACTTTATTAAAATTTATTGTCCGAATTCCGCATGAGCGGTAAGAGTTTTTAATAATGTTTTAATTTGTATGGCTTTTAAAAATCAGCAGGCAAAGATAAAAAAGAATTGTATTGAGGCTCAATACTTGGGCAAAATAATGAACCCATCAGGCTCGAAAGTGAGGGTCCAAACCAAGATTTAAAGGGTTCGCCCAGGATATACCTTCAAGGCGTGGGCCAGGCATTCCATACTTTGCTTGAGATCCTCTACATTAAGAACGTAAGAAATACGTACCTCATCGGTTCCTTTGCCGGGTGTGGCATAAAATCCAGTGGCAGGGGCCAGCATCACTGTGGCTCCTTTATATTCAAAGAATTCGAGAAGCCACTGACAGAATTTATCGCTATTGTCGATAGGTAGTCGGGCTACAACATAAAAAGCACCTTGTGGGTTGGGGCAAAAAGCACCCGGTATTTTATTAATTGCATCCACAACAACGTTGCGTCTGGCTAGATATTCGTTGATGACTTGATCAAAATATTCGGCGGGAGTATCAAGCGAGGCTTCTGCCACAACCTGACCCAGTGTGGGAGGGCTCAATCGTGCCTGCGCAAATTTCATAGCTGTGGCTATCACCTCTTTGTTATGAGAAATCATACAACCAATACGCACACCACACTCACTGTAGCGTTTGCTTACCGAATCTATAAGTATGGCATGCTGCTCCAAGCCTTCCAATTGCATGACGCTAAAATGCTTTTGGCCATCGTAGCAAAACTCACGATAAACTTCATCGGCAAAAAGATATAGGTCGTTTTTCAAAGCTATTTCTCGCAAAATCTCCAGCTCTTTCCGGCTGTAGAGATAACCCGTAGGATTATTGGGATTGCAAATCATGATGGCTTTGGTGCGAGGTGTTATGACCTTTTCAAATTCAGAAATTGGAGGTAAGGCAAAGCCATCATCTATGAAACTGGGAATAGGTTTTACAACCACGCCACTGTTTATAGCAAAACCATTATAGTTAGCGTAAAAAGGTTCGGGAATGATAATTTCATCACCTGGGTCCATGGTCGATTGCATGGCAAATAAGATAGCTTCACTGGCTCCGCTCGTGACAATGATTTCGTCGGGTGAAACACGTAAGCCAATCTTTTCATAGTAGCCGACAAGTTTTTTACGATATGATAGAATGCCTGCCGAATGACTGTATTCAATTACCTTTTGGTTGAATGAACGAATGGCGTTCAATGCCACCTCGGGTGTTTCAATATCGGGTTGACCTATATTTAGATGATAGACTTTAATACCTTTTTGTTTTGCTGTTTCGGCAAAAGGCACAAGTTTGCGGATGGGAGAAGCAGGCATTTGCCTTCCCTTGTTTGAAATACCAGGCATATTTTAAATCTTTTTAAGCATTTGCCTGCAAAGTTAGAGACTCATTTCATATTTAAAAGAAAGTAAAAAAAAATGGGCTGCCAGATTATAACAAAAAAGAGGACGACATGAAGCGTCCTCTTGATTACTAGACCATTAGCCCGTAGGTTTATTTGTTGCCAGCAGGTACACCTGCACCCACAGGTTTTTCGGGTAACACTTCAGCAGGTTTTTCTATAACATTCCCTTTGATACGCAAAACCACAGGATTGTTCACTGCATTGGAGATTACTGTGATAGTTTTGTTGATTTGCCCTAATCGTTTGGTATCGTATTTAACCTTGATTGTGTCACTTTTCCCAGGCATGATGGGCTCACGAGGCCAACGGGGCACAGTGCATCCACATGAGGAGCGCACCTCAGAGAGCACCAAAGGTTCATTGCCCGTATTAGTAAATGCAAAGAAAGATGAACCATCAGCACCTTTTTCAATGGTGCCATAATCCCAGACATAATTTCCTGATGCATCACGCAGCTTCTTATCGAAGGTGATGATGGAGCCTTTGCGTTCAGCAGCCTTGTTATCTTGTGCCTTAAGGCTTGGTATGGCAATAAGAACAGCCATTACAATCCAAAATGTTTTTTTCATACTATTGATTTTTTTTGACAGTTTATTGCATGCAAATATCATGACAAATTTTTGAATAAAGCACGAAAGAAAAAAATCAAAGAATAAAATTAATATTGGGAGGCTAGATGGGTAATTAAGGGTTGCTAAATGTAATTTTGTGCAGAAATATGATACAATTGATACCATCGATACGAGCATTTTCTCTCGAAGACGAACCATTGTTTGTTTTTGGGATTATAATGCTCATTATCTTGGTTTCTCAGATATTTCTTCAGAGGTTTAGAGTTCCGAGCCTGGTGGGTTATATTTTAGCCGGCATGGTATTAGGACCGAAAGGCTTAAGTTGGTTTCTTCCAGATAGGGGTATTGATTTAATCGGGACGGCAGGCCTTCTGTACATTTTATTTACAGCAGGGTTAGAGCTTAATCTTTCTGAATTTCGAAAAAAGAAAACCCATAGCCTGCTCTTCGGCTTTCTAACATTCAGCATCCCTTTGCTCATTGGATATTTTGCTTGTATTTATATACTCAAAATCAACTTTCTGGGGGCAATTTTAGTCAGTAGCATGTTTTCCACTCATACTTTGGTGGCTTATCCCATTGTGGCGAGGTACCAATTACAAAAAAATGATGCCGTAGGGGCAACGGTAGGGGGAACTATTTTTACTGATACAGCTGTGCTCCTCTTACTGGCATTTATTGTTGCATTTCATGAAGGAAAGGGGGGCATGGTCGAAATGGTAAAAATCACCTTAATGGCGGTTGGCATGGTGACATCCATTCTATGGATTTATCCCCAAATAGGCAGGTGGTTTTTCAGACACAATTCAGAAGATCGAAATAGCGGCATCGTTTTCCTTTTGTTATTAATGTTTACAGCTGGCATTATTTCTAAAATGATTGGTTTAGAACCTATAATCGGTGCATTTCTGGCCGGTATCGCGCTCAATCGACAGGTAGCTGGAAATCTCATCCTTCATAAACGCATAGAATTTCTTGGGGCTTCGTTATTTATTCCTTTTTTCCTGATAAGCGTAGGCATGGTGGTCGACCTGAAGCTTCTCTTGGAAGGGAAATCTGCCTGGTATACCGCCATTGTACTTATTGCTGTAGCTTTTGCGGGCAAGTGGCTGGCTGCCTTCCTTTCGCAAAAAATACTTTCTTATTCAGCCCTTCAAAGAAAATTGATGTTTGGCCTGAGCAGTTCCCATGCAGCAGCCACTATTGCGGTTATTTTTATCGGCTATCGAATAGGCCTTATCAATATAGATATTCTTAATGGCACCATCTTACTTATTTTGATTTCTTGCCTTGTGTCTGCAATAATTACGGAATCGTCCGCCCGAAAACTTGCACTATTTGAAAATGAAAACCCCCTTGATGTTCCTTTACAACCCGACAGGATATTAGTACCTTTATCAAACCCTTCAACAGCAGACCGTCTCATTGATGCAGCTCTGGTTTTAAGAGATAAAAAGGCAGAAAAAGAATCCATTTTTGCTCTTGCCATTATCGAGGAAAATGGTCCACAATTTGAACAAACATTGCTCAGAACTCGTAAGTTTCTCAACGAACTCACTATCAAACATGCTGAAAACGAAAAATATTTACGCACCCTCATCAAAATCGAGGTGAATGTGGTAAGTGGCATCATCAAAACAATGAAAGAGATTCAGTCCAATACGCTGGTTTTGGGATGGGGCGGGTTACCCACTACCTCCGACCGGATATTCGGAAATCTGCTTCAAAGACTTATTGATGAAGCTTTTGAAATGGTGGTGGTAACTCGTCATCGCCAAGCTATTCATAACTTCAAGGTGATCAAAATATTCATACCCCCCAATGCAGAATACGAGACAGGTTTTATAAGCATGGTTCACAAGCTAATAGATTTAGCAGCTGCCATACAAGCTCGTCTCGACATCATTTCTGAAAAAAATCTGAGTAAATATTTCTCGCTAATTTCACAAAGAGCACGCATCTCCTGCGAATACAGACAAATTGCAGCCCAAAACTGGAACGAAATTGTTCTTCAACCCCCTGAACTAGGTCAAATTGATACTTTGTTCATTTACGTAATGGCAAGAATGGGAACCCTATCTTTTCAGAATGCCCATGAAAATCTCCCAAATTTCTTAGCGAATCTTCATGAAAAAATAAGCTTCATAGCTATTTATCCGAGGCAAAGCCCAATGATGAAGCAAACCGGTGTTATTCCAGCAGAAGAAATTTTTATTCCCCCCATTTCTTCGCGTCTAGCAAAGTTTAAAGAAATATTAACCAGAGTTAAAATTTTAAAGAAGCACATATGAACAAGCAAACCACAGCCTACCTCAATTCATTCACTTTTATATTTTTTAGCCTAATTTGGATTGGGGGTTGTAAAACGCCCAAGCCCGTTTTTGAAAATCAAAATAATAAGGTTTCTATGCACCCTGCTCCTGTAGTAATTTACAAAACCCAAACCGATTGCAGTAAGCAGGTTCCCATTATGCTAAGTGATGACCCTCAAGATCTGATAAGCTATCCTCACCCCAACGACCTCCGCTATGCCGACGGCAGATTTAGATACCCAGTGCTGCTTGAAGACGGATATTATCTGGATCGTAAAGGTATAGGACCGAAAACTAATTTTTTACGAATCAGTTACGAAGAATACGCAGCTAACCCGCCTGCCCCACCTACACTCTTAAACTTAGTAGACCACTCGGCCAAAATACTGGAAATCTGGCATTGCTATCTGAATATCAATGAAGAAAACCTTATTGATAGCCTCAATTTTTTTATCTTCAATCAAAAATTAATGAATCGTTGCAAAAGAATTAAGTAGCGTATAATAAATTACTTAAACTTTTTTACATATAAAGTTAAAATTTTAAACTATCTTTGCAAGCTTTTTGGAATGAGCCATTACAACCTAAGAATGAATTTAAAATCATCTTAGATGTTGACAGCAAGCGAATTAACAAGGCTAGGTTGACTCTTACCCAAAAGCTTAAAAATAATACTAACCAAATTACCAAAAGTGAACAGAAAAATTTATTTGATTGACGGAAAAGGCCTGTATTACAGTTTTCTGGCAGGTGCGCGGAAGGTTTTCGAAAATCAAAACCACTTAAATAAAATCAATGTATTTCCGGTACCGGATGCAGACACCGGGACCAATTTTGCGTCGACCATGCGAAGCATTATAGAACTGGCAGAGCCTAATACAGATCTTAAAATAACTGCCAATTCACTTGCAAATGCTGCATTAGTAGGAGCACGAGGGAATTCAGGAATTATCTTTGCCCAATTTTTATATGGCTTTAGCACCGAGGCAAGCAAATATCCAAGCATGACGATTACCGAATTTGCCAGTGCTGTCAAAGAATCAGTAAAATATGCTTATCAGGCCATTACAAATCCAGTAGAAGGTACCATGATAACGGTTATACGGGAATGGGCCGACTATATTTATCAAATCAAAGATAGCTTTGATGATTTTACCATGCTGCTGGAGAGCTCGCTTGAAAAAGCTCGCGATTCTCTGGAGAAAACCAAACTGAAGCTTCAGGCATTGGCAAAAGCCGATGTGGTGGATGCTGGCGCAAAGGCTTTCGTTGTTTTTTTAGAAGGGATCATCGATTTCTTTAGGGCGGGGCTTCGCATGTTGTTAGGCTCCAAAAAAGCGATAAAAATCGAAGAACTTACTGATATTATTCACGAAGAAATAACTTTTCGTTATTGCACAGAAGCACTCATCAGTGGTGAAGCAATTGACCATGACCAAATTCGTAAAGAAATAAGTTTAATGGGAGATAGTTTGGTTGTTGCTGGCTCTCCTTCCAAAACGCGTATCCATATTCATACAGACAACCCCTCTGCAGTTTTTCACCGACTCATGAACCATGGAGCTATCACCTACCAGAAGGTGGATGATATGGTATTTCAAAACAATATAGCTTCAGGTAAGCGAGCCAGAGTTGCCATCCTAACCGATTCTACATGCGATATTCCCCGCATATTACGGGATAAATACCAGATTCACGTAGTGCCGCTCAACGTCCATTTTGGACAAAATTATTTCCTTGATGGTATTACTATTAGTGGTAAACATTTCAAGAAACTGTTTTACTCATCTAAAGAGTTTCCCTCCACTTCTCAACCCTCTTACCAGGATTTTGTAAACCGATACGCCTATCTTTTCACCCAATACGACTCAATCATCAGCCTACACATCAGTGCTGCTATGAGTGGAACATGGAACAACAGCCGCAGTGCTGCTGAAAAGGTAGCGGCCGAACACGGTAAAAAGGCCACAGTCATTAACACGGCCAAACTATCAGGCTCTTTAGGCCTTTTGGTATTACGAGCCGCTCAAATGGCTCAGGAAGGCGCAACCCATGATGAAATCGTTCAAGCCATTGAATCATGGAAAAAGCGAACACACATGTTCGTAACTTCTACTACCGTGAAATATATGGTCAAAAGTGGTCGCCTAAGTCCCATGAAAGGCTTTATTGCAAATGCTTTAAAAATAAAGCCTGTGGTAATAGTTAATAATGATGGGAAAAGCCAGGAAAGTGGAAAAGCCTTTACTGAAGCCGGCACGGTAAAAATTGTTTTAAATAAAATCCGGAAAATACTAGACCAGGAACAACTTTGGAACTATGCTATAACCCACTTCGACAATATTAGCACTGCTACCTGGTATGCCCAGGAAATTGAAAAAATGACCGGTAAAAAACCATTGATATTTAGCGAGATATCTCCAACCTTAGGTATCAATGCAGGACCGGGAGTAGTCTCTGTCAACTTGCTTCTTGAATAAAGTCCCCTGACGAAATCAAAAAAAAACGTAATTTTAAGAAGACCCTTGACACAGGGCTATGTTTATGTTAATTTTGCCACGAAAAAAATGGGATGTTAACTCAGTTGGTTTAGAGTGTCACCTTGACAGGGTGGAAGTCACAGGTTCGAGTCCTGTACATCCCACAGAATTCTTAGCTACACCTTGCTGTGTGGCTTTTTTTATTGGCTTGTTGGATGATGGATCAGAAAGTATTTTGGGCCATTCGAACCAACCGTTTTTCAGAGCATTGTTAAGAGGGCTGATAGGCTCCCAGGCATAAAAATTAACCCAGATTGTTTGCTCATCAAGAAATGTGTTTAATTTTGCAGTATCTTAAAAGGGATGTTAGCTCAGTTGGTTTAGAGCGCTACCTTCACACGGTAGAGGTCACAGGTTCGAATCCTGTACATCCCACCACAATGGGCTGCTCTGAAGCAGCTTTAAGTTTTTTATACCATTTCTAAAAAAAGTTGACCTGATAAAAAAATTCCTACAGCTTTTTACTAAAATCAAATAATTGTTCTTGAATAAAATACCCCGTCATTACCCTAAAAAAGATATATTACTCTAAATTGCGATGAATGTTTAAATACGCATTAATTACGGGTGCAGGAGGATTTATTGGAAGTTCCCTGCGGTATCTTATGCAAAGGCTGGCTGCCTTGATTTTCCCCATCAGCTTTCCCTTTGGTACTTTTATTGTTAATTTATTAGGAGCACTCATCATAGGAGTTCTTTTTGCTGTTTCTGAGCAAACCACGCTAATGGGTCCATCCTGGCGTATATTTGCTATTACTGGAGTTTTGGGAGGTTTTACAACCTTCTCTTCATTTACCCTCGACACTATGAACCTTCTTAGAGAAAGCCAGTATTATTATGCATTTACTTACATCTCACTTACTGTGCTTTTGGGAATTGTTTTTACCATTGCTGGTTATTTAATTATGAAAAATATACTCTAATGGAAAGAATGACAGGTGAAGCTGTTTTGCTCAGAATTTTCTTGGGAGAAAGTGACAAGTATAAAGGTAAACTATTGTACGAAACCATTGTAGAAAAAGCAAGACAAAAAGGTCTTGCGGGAGCAAGCGTTCTGAGAGGAATAATGGGCTATGGGATAAATTCAACAATTCACACTTTTAAGCTTTTTGCTCTTTCAGAAGACATGCCGGTAATTATTGAGATAGTGGATAATACTGAAAAAATTATGGCTTTTATGCCTGAACTTGATGAAATAATTGACAAGGCCAACACGGGAGTTTTGATTACCACTGAAAAAGTTCAGGTGGTAAGGTATACAGCCAAAAAATAGCATCAAGCAAGAGACTTTCGAAGAGGAATTTTTACGGTAAACACAGACCCTTTTCCTACGGTGGTCTCAACCTGGATTTCGGCATTCAACTTTGTTATTAATTCATTTACAATAAGCAAACCCAAACCTGTACCTTTTTCGTTGTCGGTTCCGAGGGTTGATTGTTTTTTATTTAATTCAAACAATTTTGATAAGGCCTCTGGCGAAATTCCAACACCATAATCAATAACCTTGAAGTATGCCCATCCCTCGCTATAATCCTGACTTACATTCAAGATTACTTCGTTTCCTTTAGGAGAAAATTTAATGGCATTGATGAGTAAATTGCGCAATACAGTGGCTAACATTTGGATATCCGTTTCTAAAATAAAATCTCTTTCCAACTGGTAATTGAGGTTTATATCTTTCTGTACTGCAATAAATTCGGTGGTTGCCATTACTTCATCTAACAGTTCGCTGACGCGAAACTCCTGATAATTTATAGTGACTTCGCTTAATTGCAGTTTTTCCCATTCAAGCAATGAATTCAACAAATTGTATGTACTTTCAGCACTCTGCCGAATGTGAAGTATAAAATTACGTTTCTGTTCATCCTCAAAATCATCATACTGATTATAAAGTAAATCGCAAAAGCCAAGAATGGATGAGAAAGGGTTGCGCAAATCGTGGGCAAGAATAGAAATAAACTGACCTTTAGACTTAAGAAGTTTGGTTAGTTTTGCCTCCTTTTCAAGCAATAGTTTTTATTTATGTAAGGCCTGGGTGATATCCTGCATAAGCATAAGCACCAGTCTATAATGGCCATTGAAATCTGTCAAAGGCATAAGTGTAATCTGAAAATCCAGTTTCCCAAACCTAGTCTGATAGCTAATCGTTTGACCCTCAAAAACTCTGTGCAGTAAATCGTGCCACGAGCCCAATTCGTTATCCACAAAATCGGCTGTAATTATGGACTCTACATTCTTTTTCTCAAAATCAGAAGAGCTAAGTCCTAAATCGATAAGCGCTTGGCCTTCTGCGAGCACAAATTCCCAGTCTTTATTGATAAGAAAGACGGCCGAACCTGGGAGATTGGACGCCAATTGACGGTATAATAGATCTTTCCTTCGAAGCTCTTCTGCGGCTTCCTTTTGTACCGTAATATCTTCACTTACAGAAGCATAGTACATTGTTACCCCTTGTTCATCCTTCACAGGTGTAATGATTGATTTTATCCAATATAAACGTCCATCTTTTTTCTTATTTAAAAACTCTCCCGACCAAATCTTACCCGCAATCAAGGTTTTCCACATGTCCTCATAAAATTCTTTTGAGTAGGTGCCCGATTTGAGCAAACAAGGGTTCTTGTAAATTACCTCCTGACGGCCGTACCCTGTAATTTTTTCAAAAGCAGAATTAGTATATATAATATTAGCTTCTTTATCGGTAATGATCAGCATTTCGTGCATTTGTTCAACGGCAGTGCTCAAGATGCGATTGTCGCGAACAAGGCGTTGAACCTGGGTTATATCGCGAATAGCAGCAACTCTGAATGTTTGGCCTTTAAACATGATAGGCTTTGATAAAACCTCTACGTCAGTGCTAGAACCATTTTTGTGGCGAATTTGCGCATGATAATTGGCTTCTTTATCACTATTTACTAGATCCTTAACGTACTCAGTATATTCAGGAACTATAAAATCATAAACTGATTTTCCAATCATTTCATTCTTTTTAAACCCAAACATTTGTTCAGCCTTACGGTTTAAAAGTATTATTTTGCCATTATTGTGAATTATAAGGCCCTCAAACGATGAATTTGCAATGTTTTCGAATTCTTTTCGCAAACGAGCCATAACCCTCAGGTAAACTGCGATACCCGATAAAAGGCTAATTAATATTCCAACAATAATGATCCACAGGATTCTTTGCTGTTTATGCCTTTCTTTAGCCTTTTCTGCCTGTACTTGTAACTCATAAAGTTCAATGGCTCTGGCTACATCCTCTAATTTTCTCTTAGTCGTTTCTTTAAGTAAAGAATCCGTATAAAGAAAAGACTTTTTATAATATTCAGATGAGAGTTGAGGGTGATTCATTCTTTCGTGCAGCCGTGCAAGAAAATAAAATGAATTTCGGTATACACTGAAATTTTTTGTTTTTGATGCCAGCTTTAAAGCCTTATGGGCAAATTCATTTGCTTGTTCTGACTTATTCTCTGCATTGGAAAGAATGGCCAATGATAGATATATTTCAGCCATGGAATACTCTGCCTTTGCATCTTCCGCAATTTTGAGTGCTGAAAGATAATTTTCGCGCGCCGTTTCAATCTGTTTTAAATCCATCCAAGCCTTACCTCTTAACAATAAAAAAGCTATTTTATATTCCTTCTCCTCTTCATAAGGTAAGCTAATGTTACTTAAAACAAATAAAATTTCATCCAAAAAACGAAGGGCCTCCTCAGGGTTGCCCTTTTCAAGGTAAGCTCGTGCTATGTATGCTTTAGTGTGTAAAATATCAAACTGATTTCCCAATTGCCGCCGTAGCCGTAGAGAAAGCTGAAAGTAATAAATAGCCGAATCGTATTTCTGAAGGGCCAAGTTCACCAATCCGAAATTGTTATAGATCACAGCTTGCCCGGGTTTGTCTTGAATTGACTGAAAAGTATTCAAAGACATCGTATAATATTTAAGGGCTATCTCAAACATACTATAAGCATAGTATACATTTCCTATGTCGCAAAGGGCATAAGCTTTAGATTTAGCTATCCCCATTTTATCATAAATCCTGTAATTCCGCAAAAAATATTCGAGTGCAGTGTAGGCCATCCCTTTTTGGAGATACAGATTGCCCAGACGTTCTTGAATATTTCCCACTAAAGTATCATTATGTTTCTTCTCAGCATAAGATAATACCATTTCATAGTACCGAAGGGCACTGTCGGGGTTTGAAATACGGTAGTAACCAGCTAAATCATAATAATTTTTCGCTAATAAATCAGAACCCACTTTTAATTTTTGGTTGGCCCTAATGATCTGCTTCATACTATCAATAACTCCAAACGTTGGTGCGGGGCTTTGTGCATTACTCATACTGGGTATCTGCCCCCACAAACAAAGCAGCAAACAAAAATATAAAAAATTGTTTTTCAATATATTAGATCTTTTTATTAATAAAAAGTGTAAAAGCTAAAGGAAAAGTACTCCGGCTTATATACAAAAGTATGAAAGGGATCATCTCAATGAAAATCCCCGAGTAAATTATTTTTTAAAGATTCCATGAGGAGATCATAAGCAGATTGATCGGTTGTATTAAAAAATTTGTATCCAGAATTCATCCTAAAACGCTACAACAGGGGGCATGTGTATTCTGAAATACACAAGAAATCAATGCATAGCACATACCTGAAAACAAGCATATTCAAATAAAATCTTCCGATTCAAAGGCATTTACTTTTAAAGCATCAGCCCTGTTTAAAATCTCAAGAAGTTGCCTGTTAAATTATACTTTTGCATCACTTAAACTAATCAGCCCTAAATGGTATCCCCTAAACATCTCGTAGCTGAACTTTTTAGTAAAACCATACAAGATTATCCTGAAGAGATTATCCGATTACCTGCTTCAGGCTCTGATCGTATTTATTACAGGCTGGTGAGTAAAGGGAAAAGTTACATAGGTGCTTACAACCCCATCATCAAGGAGAATAGGGCTTTTATCAGCTTGACACGGCAATTTATATCATTTAAGCTTCCCGTTCCCCAAATTATAGCTATCAACGATAGCCAAACCTCTTATCTGTTGGAAGACTTAGGAGATTTTACACTCTACTGGCTGATCGAACAAGAAAGAAAATCTGCTAGTAACTGGAGTGATAGATTGAGCCAACACTATTTGAAAGCTATTGACGATTTGCTTAATTTTCAGGTTACTGTGCGACATGGGCTCGATCTGTCGGAGGCTTTTCCTCGCAAAACTTTTGATAAGCAAAGCATCTTATGGGATTTAAATTATTTCAAATATTACTTTGTTCGACTTGTAGGGACAAGTTTCGATGAAGACAGATTAGAAGATGATTTTCAGCGTTTTGCATTATTTTTGGCAGAAGCACCCTCAACCTTTTTCATGTATCGAGATTTTCAGTCGCGCAACATTATGCTTTTCAATGGAAATAACTTTTACATCGATTATCAGGGGGGAAGGCTGGGTCCCTTACAATACGACCTGGCTTCGCTTTTGTATGATGCCAAGGCAAACATTCCCGATGAAATCAGAAAATCACTTCTTGAATACTATCTCAAACAGGCCATCAGTGAAAAAATAACCAGCGAAGATCGTTTTCATAGATGGTGGCCTTCATTTATTTTTATTCGTATTATGCAAGCCCTGGGAGCCTACGGATATAGAGGCTTTTTTCAGCAAAAACAGCATTTTTTGCTGAGTGTGCCTTTTGCGATTCAAAATCTTGAAAATCTCTTGAAAGAATATGGATTACCCAGGGGCTATGCTGAATTGCATGCTGTTTTCGAAAAAATTATCACCAATCAGTATTTACGTTCGTTTGGTGCGAAAAGAGAAAAGCTAAAGGTTACCATCACGAGTTTTTCATACCGAAAAGGATTACCTGCCGACACCAGTGGTAACGGGGGAGGCTTTATTTTCGACTGCCGGGCTTTGCCCAACCCCGGAAGGGAAGAACGTTTTAAAAACCTTACCGGCAATCACCCTGAAGTAGTCCAGTACCTGCAACAATCGGTTGAAGTAGCCGACTTTCTGGAGAACTGCAGAAGCCTTGTAATGCAGAGTATTATTAATTACCAGCAAAGAGGCTTTACACATTTGATGGTAAGTTTTGGATGCACAGGAGGCCAGCACCGCAGTGTCTATGTGGCATCAAAACTGGCAGAGCACCTTCAATCATTCCAGGATTTCGAAACTGAACTCATCCATCGTGAACTTTCGTCCGCGGATCAGGTTATTATGGACTAAAAAACGCAATGGGTAAAAAGAAGTGCGAAA
>CALJNV010000152.1 GCA_937981455.1 uncultured Bacteroidales bacterium
ATACCTTCCCAACCACCATCTACAAGTATAATATAAGCAAAAACACGAGTGAAATTTTTAGAAAAACTGAAATTAATTTCAATACTGATAATTATATTACGGAGCAATCATTTTATCAAAGCAAGGATGGAACAAAAGTCCCCATGTTTCTGGTGTATAAGAAAGGTTTGATAAAAGATGGAAACAACCCGACCCTGCTTTATGGTTATGGGGGTTTCAATATCAGTCTAACCCCTTCATTTAGTTTAGCCATCATTCCATTTTTGGAAAACGGAGGAATATATGCTGTAGCCAACCTCAGGGGGGGTGGAGAATATGGAGAAGAATGGCATCAGGCAGGGACACGAATGAACAAGCAAAACGTATTTGATGATTTTATTGCCGCTGCTGAATACCTTATTGCGAACAAATATACCTCTCCATCGCGTCTGGCTATTAATGGGGGAAGCAATGGGGGTTTACTCATTGGCGCAGTGATCAATCAGCGACCCGACCTCTTTGCCGTGGCCATCCCCGAAGTAGGCGTCATGGACATGCTCCGCTATCATCGTTTTACCATTGGATGGGCCTGGGCCAGCGATTATGGTACATCCGAAGAAAGTCAGGAAATGTTTAAGTATCTATTGAGCTATTCACCTCTGCATAACATAAAACCGGGTACGCATTACCCAGCCGTCATGGTTATGACCGCTGACCATGACGATAGAGTAGTACCTGCCCATTCATTTAAATATGCCGCAACCCTACAAGCCGCCCAAGCAGGGGAGGCACCAGTCATTATTCGTATCGAAGAAAAGGCCGGACATGGTGCTGGAAAGCCCACAACTAAGATCATTGAGAGTGTTACCGATAAATTTTCCTTCATAATGTACAATCTGGGGATGAATCCCATTCTTTGAATGCCCGTAGTTCTTGCCCCTGGTACATCCTCCCCTCATACAAACCATTCAAAAATTCTAATTTTTTGACCCGCGTATACCCCTTAATGATCTGATGGGTTGTTAACAGACTTTTTAGCCCTAAAAGCCGGTAGCACAAAGGACAGCTTAGAGATAATCTACTTTTTCCTGTCCTCGTTTTCCGGCTTTTAATTAATTTCGCCATCCTAAAACAATGCATGTATTATTAAATTCTCCCAAAAATGTTGAATCGACTTTTAATTGTGATTGCCGTGTTTTATCTGCTGCCAAAAGGAATGCAAGCTCAGCAAAATAAAACCCCAAGCAACGACAGCTTAACTCTTACGCTCCAACAGGTGGACAGTCTGTCACAGCGAATTCCCGTTATGTACAGTAATAAGGGTTGCGGGAGATGTGTAACTGCGGCCCATTTTTTCGACGAAAAACACATACCCTATGTAAAGCTCGATTTGGCTATTGCTCCAAATAACCAAGTAATGTATCAGCTGGCGGCCAGAGCAGCAGGCAAGCCCAATATTGCCATCCTGTATCCGGTGGTGGTCTACCAAGGAAGCGTTTACTATGGAGAATATCCCTTGAATGATTTTCTGCAAAAATTTGCCCAATTATTCCCTCAAGAACCCAAACAATAAATGCACATCCTTGCGTTTTAAGAATAAGGGCAAAACAGCTGATCCACGAATAATTTTTCACTTATGAAAGTTCAAAGAATTACCCTACTACTCATCATATCTTTTTTACTTCTGGGGGAGATTCATGCACAGGTGGCCCTCTACCAATGGCGCGATCACCTGCCCTATTCCAGAGGTATTGCCGTAGAAATCATCGACCAGAAAATATGGACCGCTACGCCCTACGGCTTGTTCTACTACGACCCTCAATACCAAAGTATTTCCAGGCTCAATAAGGTAAATGGACTCTCAGATGTTGGTATTGCCGACATGGTCTATAGCGAGGCATTTAAAACTTTGGTCGTGGCCTATAGTAATACCAATATTGACCTGGTAAAAAATGGACGTATAGTAAACCTGAGTGATATCAAGCGCAAACCCATATTGGGCAATAAAGTCATCCATAAAGTCACGCTTCGGGATAACCTCGCTTATTTATCCTGTGGCTTTGGAATTGTAGTGGTAAATATAGATCGCGAAGAAATTAAGGACACATGGTATATTGGTCCCGAAGGCGCATATATTAATGTTCTCGACTTAACATATGATGAAACATTTTTTTATGCAGCAACTGCTGAAGGAATTTATCGCGCCGATATTAACAACCCATTTCTTTCGTATTATGGCTCATGGGAAAAACTCACGAATGTTCCCCTACCCAATGGTCACTACAATGCCATTCGCTATTTTGATGGTCAGCTGGTGATGAATAATAACAATCCGGCTTACAACGACGATACAGTTTTTATTTATAATACTTCATCACAAGAATGGCGAAAATTGAATGTTTACAACAATCCCGATTGCTACCGTATTTCGGTTCGAGGCGAAAATATTGTCTTAGCTTTTGAGTCAGCCATTCATGTTTATGGCCCAGGAATGGCATTTAAGATGGTTTCTTTTTCGCCATCGGGTATGCAGGTGAGGCCCCGCGATGGATTGTATGATAAAGAAGGTAATTTCTGGATTGCAGATGCCACGATGGGTTTGATTAAGACCTGGGGAGAAGGATGGAATGGTGAGCCCTACACCCCCAACGGGCCCTATTCGGTGAATGTATTTGACATGGACATGCAGGCAAATTCTCTGTGGGTAGCTTCAGGGGGTCGCAAAAGCACCTGGGAGGCATTGTATATGAAAGATGGGGTATACAATTATAACGGGATTTCATGGAAAAATTACAACCGCAGCAATACCCCGGCCTATGATTCTATTACCGATATGGTATGTGTGGCTGTTGATCCCAAAAATCCTAAAAGAGCTTTTGCCGGAAGCTGGGGACAGGGATTATTGGAATTCGGAGAAAACGGACTCGCACAGGTATATGACCAAACCAACAGTACCCTTGAAGGCTTTGTTGCCGCCCCTACGTTGGTTACCATAAGTGGAGTGGCCTTCGATGACCAAAACAATCTCTGGGTAGCAAACAGTGGAGCTTCTACCGGCTTGCATCGATACAGCCCAGATGGCTCATGGAAGGGTTTTAACTTGGGTGGAAGCGCCTCCGGAATCGACTTGGGAAGCCTTACAGTGGATAAAATGGGCCAAAAATGGATCACTCTGCGTAAAGATCATAGTTTACTTGTAGTAAATGAAAAAGTCAGTCAGGGTCCCATATTTCGAATTTTAACATCTGCAGCAGGGAATGGAGCTTTGCCTGGCAATCGAGTGCTCTGCGTTACCAGCGACATTGATGGAGCTGTGTGGATAGGAACGGATGCCGGTGTGGCTGTTATTTATAATCCTTCCGCCATTTTCAGCGGTGGAAGTTTCGATGCTCAACGAGTTCTGGTAGAACAAGATGGATATGTTCAATATTTACTTGAAAACGAAACCGTTACTTGTATTGCCATTGATGGTGCAAATCGCAAATGGATGGGAACCGAAAAAGCCGGTGTATTCCTGTTTTCACCCGATGGTACTAAAGAAATCTATCATTTTACTGAAGACAATAGTCCCCTTCTGTCCAATTCCATTGTCGATCTCTCGATTGCCAGCGATGGCGAGGTTTTTATAGCAACTTCAGCGGGTATTGTAGGATTTAAGGGCGATTCCCCTTCACCAGGCAATGATTCTACTGAAGTGTATGCCTTTCCAAACCCTGTCAGACCTTCTTATGAGGGCCCCATTGCCATTAAAGGGCTGCCCCGAAATGCCGATGTGAAAATAACCTCTCTCAGTGGTAAACTTGTTTTTCACACCATTGCATCGGGAACACAAGCCGTATGGAATGGCCGCGACTATGAGGGTAAAAGGGTTCAAACTGGAATATACCTCGTCTTTGTCTCCAACGAGGACGGTTCTGAAAAAGTAGCAACGAAAATAATGTTTGTCAACTAACAGGTCCTGGTCTGTGGCAGTTATGTGGCCTTTCTATTTCAGATTTATATTAAACCCCGTTTTTATGCTTTTGCACCCTGAAGAAGAAGCCTGATATTGTCTAACTAGCTCTCTAATATTCTTGTGTAAAATCAGGGAAATTTGCCCTTATCATTCCCATTGTTTTTAAATTTGTCGAAGCTATACTATTGTATTTTATATGGATTTGAATGTATCTTTAT
>CALJNV010000153.1 GCA_937981455.1 uncultured Bacteroidales bacterium
ACTTAAAAATTTAGGGTTATGCAAAAAAAAATATTGATTACCGGAGGAGCTGGTTTTATTGGTTCGCATGTGGTCAGGCTTTTTGTAAACAAATATCCTGACTACCATATTTTTAACCTCGATAAGCTCACCTATGCGGGCAATCTCGAAAACCTGCGGGATATTGAGAATAAGCCCAACTACACCTTCATTAAGGCTGATATTCAGGAGGGCGACCTCATGCTCAAGCTTTTTACCCTGCATCAGTTCGATGCAGTAATTCATCTGGCCGCCGAATCGCATGTAGATCGCTCCATAGCTAATCCCCTCGAGTTTGTGCTGACTAATGTAGTGGGCACGGTCAATTTGCTTAATGCGGCCCGGCACATTTGGAAAGACTCGTTCGAGGGTAAGCGTTTTTATCATGTCTCCACCGACGAGGTGTATGGCTCGCTGGGGCCTACCGGATATTTTACCGAAGAAACCCCTTACGATCCCCATAGCCCTTATTCGGCCAGCAAGGCCAGTAGCGACCACTTCGTAAGGGCTTACCACGATACTTATGGGCTGCCGACTGTAATCTCCAATTGCTCGAACAACTATGGGGCTTATCAATTTCCAGAAAAACTTATCCCATTGTTTATCAATAATATAAGATACAATAAGCCCTTGCCGGTTTATGGCAAAGGAGAAAATGTGCGCGATTGGTTGTGGGTGGAAGACCATGCCCGTGCCATTGATGTTATTTTTCATAAAGCAGCCAATGGAACTACCTACAACATCGGTGGTCATAATGAATGGAAAAATATTGATCTGATTCGCCTGCTTTGTAAAATAATGGATCGTAAGCTGGGACGACCTGCAGGTACCAGTGAAAAGCTGATTACTTTTGTAAAAGACCGCGCAGGCCACGACCTACGGTACGCTATCGACTCCACCAAATTACAAAAAGAACTCGGTTGGAAACCCTCCGTTACCTTTGAAGAAGGACTTGAGAAAACCGTCGATTGGTACTTGGCCAATCAGGAATGGCTCGACCACGTTACCTCAGGCGATTACCAAAAATACTACGAAGAGCAGTATATCAAACGGTAATCAGTCCTTACGCCCCATGCACTGCGCGGTTATACTCACCGAAGGTCATTCTGTAAGAGTTGATCGGTTAATGAGGAACAAAAATGGCTGAAGATTCAACCTACCATATTTTAGTAGTAGAGGATGATCCCAAGGTGGCCTCCATTATTCAGGCGGCCCTCGAAACACAGGATCACAAGGTGCAACTTGCCTTCGACGGAAAATTGGGGCTCAATCTTTTTAATCAGCAAAAGTTTGACCTTATAATCGTCGATGTGATGCTGCCTGATATTTCCGGCTTCGAAGTATGCTCTGCCATAAGATCAGGTAATCAGTCGATACCCGTTCTGTTTCTTACGGCTTTGGGAACTCTGGAGAACAAAATCAAAGGATTTAATGCCGGTGCCGACGATTATTTGGTCAAGCCCTTCGAAATTCTTGAACTCCAGGCCCGGGTAAGGGCTATGCTTCGAAGAAACAAAAAACCCGAAGAAAAGGAACCTGAGGAATTTCCTGTGCTAAAATTTGATGATCTGGAATTAGACCTTGCTACCCGCCAGGCCCGACGGCAGGGAAGAATTATTGACCTGACGCAGAAAGAATTTCAATTGCTCGAATTGTTTATGCGCAATCCGAGGCGGGTCATTGCTAAATCGGAAATTGCTGAAAATGTATGGGAAATCACTTTCGATACGGGTACCAATATTATTGAGGTATATGTTAATTACCTCAGAAATAAAATTGATAAGCCTTTCGACCATCACCTTATTCATACGGTAAAAGGGATGGGCTACATAATGAAAGCTGAATGATTGTATGACCCTAAAAGTCAGAACGGCCACCTTCTTTTCTATGGTTAGTGCTGCCATACTCATCATACAATCATCCATATTAGTAACAGCCCTGGTATCGCAACGCAAGCGCGATTTTTACGATCTTCTTAAGGGCAAAGCCTCAAGCATTGCAGAACTTTATTGCGACGATAAAACTCCTGACTCTGCTATGATTAGCGATATTATCAATTCTTATCCCGATCTGTCAGACGCTAATATCAATATATACGACAATACCGGAAAACTGGTCTTTATGAATGGAGACGGAAAGGACCTTTCATTCGGTAAAGTTCAGGAATACAGGAAGAAACCTGGATATTATCACAAAAATACACAAAACGACCGGGAACAGATTTTGTATTATTATAAAGGTCATGTCAGGAGCGCGCTAGTGGTTGTCGATGCCTTTGATGCAGAGGGCATAACCCGGCTCAATAAAACCTTGAGGTATGTTTTGATTTCCTCTTTTTTAGGAATACTATTAGCGGGATTATCCGGTTTTTTATTTGCCAGAAAAATATTGGAGCCTCTTACAAAATTCAGCCGAAGCATCGAAAATATTGATGTTAACAAAAAATTTATTCGCCTACCTGAGGGTAACAATAATGACGAAATAGATATTTTATCCCGATCGTTCAATCGTTTATTTAATCGAATTGAGGAGATGATTGAACTGGAGCGGAGCTTTATACACCATGCCTCGCATGAAATAAAAACTCCTGTTACCATTTTGTTGGGAGAGACTGAGCTCATGATGATGCGTCAGGAAAAAGATCCAGAAGCAATCAGGGAATATTTAAAAAAAATCAGGAAAGAAATTAAAGACCTTGCATCGCTGGTAGAGGGCCTGCTCACCTTGGCCGACCGGGCTGATAAACCCTCCACCGAGAATATGAGACCCATAAGGCTTGATGAAGTATTATTTAAAGTTTGCTCTAAAATTGTCACAGAAAATCCCTCTTATAAAGTAGTGATAGACGAAACTTCATTTCCCCCTGAATCGGAAATATTCGATATAAAAGGGAATGCTATATTATTAGACGTCCTGTTCAGAAACGTAATAGTGAATGCCTGTAAATATTCCGAGGATCACTCAGCATTTATAAGTTTTCATTTTGATGACTTGACATTGAAAGTTAAAATTGCGGACAAGGGCATCGGAATACCTGATGATGAAAAGGAACGGGTGTTTCATCCCTTTTACAGAGGGAAAAATGCGGGCTCTATAAAGGGTTATGGATTGGGCCTGGCCATCAGCCATCAGATTGTTCAATATCATAACGCAAGCATCTCTATTGAAGACAATGATCGTAAAGGTACGATTATCACGCTGATATTCAATCGTTAAAATTCTAATGATATTTTAATTTGCTTCTAATCACTGGCTAATTTTGGGGTTTGACCTTTGCGGCACGAAAACAGGAAAGGATAAATAGAAAAACCTGGAATGTTAAAAAAAGTCTAACCTCAAAAACTCAAATGTTATGAAAAAAGGTGCTTTGTTAGTATCAGTTGTTCTCCTGGCCAGCACTCTATTTGCTGTAAATCCTCAAAATGTAAAAACCGCCCCCCAGAAAAAGCAGACCCCAGCTAATGAACAGAAGGTAGCAGCCAATAAGGAACAAAAAGAAGTGGCTCAGCCCGCCGCTCAGGGCCAGGTTCAGAATGCCCAGCAGGAAGGCACTAAGCCTGCTGCCGTAAAAAAAGCTGAAAATCCCAAGCCTGTCGAAAAAAAGACGGCTGAACCTGCCAAGAAGTAAGCGGTAAACTAAATCACGTTCAACGAGTAAAGGTTGTCTCCGAAAGGGGACAACCTTTCTGATTGTTATTTTAATAGTTTATCTATTGTGAAGCGATTGTTGACCAGAGTTTTGGACCAGTAGTTTTGGAACGAATAAATTTAATCGCTCTCCTTATTCTACAAATATTGCATCGGCCTCGTACCGCAGGTTATCGATGATAAAATTTTGTCGTTCGGGGGTATTTTTGCCCATATAGTAGGCAAGTACTTCGTTGATCGACTGGTCTTTGCGCAGGATAACCGGGTCGAGGCGCATCTGGGGCCCAATGAAATGCCGGAATTCATCGGGCGAAATTTCGCCCAGTCCTTTAAACCGGGTGATTTCAGGGTTTTTGCCCAGCTCGGCTAGGGCTTGTTCTTTTTCTTCCTCCGAGTAACAGTAAATTGTTTTTTGCTTGTTGCGCACCCTGAACAGTGGCGTTTGAAGGATATACAAATGCCCTGCCCTTACCAGATCGGGGAAAAACTGCAGGAAAAACGTAAGCATGAGCAGTCGGATGTGCATACCGTCCACATCGGCATCGGTAGCCAGCACAATCTGGTTGTAGCGCAGATTTTCGAGTCCCTCTTCAATATCGAGGGCCGCCTGCAGCAGGTTGAATTCCTCATTTTCGTAAACCACTTTTTTCGATAGCCCGTAGCAATTGAGGGGTTTGCCTTTGAGGCTGAAAACGGCCTGGGTATTTACATCGCGGCTTTTGGTGATAGAGCCACTGGCCGAATCGCCCTCGGTAATAAAAAGGGTAGATTCGAGTTTTCGGGGGTCGTTGCTGTTGTAATGAATGCGGCAGTCGCGGAGTTTCTTGTTATGCAGATTGACCTTTTTGGCGCTTTCGCGGGCGGCTTTTTTAATACCAGCCAATGCTTTTCTCTCTTTCTCACTTTGCAGGATTTTCCGCTGCATGGCTTCGGCCGTCTCGGGATGCATGTGTAAATAATCGTCGAGCTGCTTTTTTAAAACCTCGGAAACATATTTACTTATGCTAACCTCTCCTTCGGCCATAAGGGTTGAGCCCAGCCGGGTCTTGGTTTGCGATTCGAAAACGGGTTCCTCAATCTTGATACTAATGGCGGCAATTAATCCGGTTCGAATATCAGATGTATCGTAATCTTTTTTAAAAAATTCCCGAACCGTTTTTACGAAAGCTTCACGAAACGATTGCTGATGCGTACCCCCTTGTGTGGTGTGCTGGCCATTAACAAAGGAATAATATTCCTCGCCATAGTGCGCGGTGCCATGGGTGAAAGCACATTCAAAATCTTCGTCGCGTATGTGGATGATAGGATACAAGGGATCTCCTTCCATGTTTACCTCGAGCAAGTCAACCAGCCCGTTTTTCGATAGCAATTTTTGTCCATTGTATAATATGGTAAGCCCCTGATTCAGGTATGCATAGTTCCACAATTGTTTTTCTACATAATCGTTCAGAAAATGATATTTCCCAAAGATTTCCTCATCGGGGATAAAGCTCACGATGGTGCCCTGTCTGAGCTCGCAAAGGCCCTCTTCTTCATGTATCAACTCGCCTTTTCTGAATTCAGCTATATGTGTTCGTCCTTCGCGTATACTCTGTATCCTGAACCAGGAGGACAGCGCATTGACGGCCTTGCTACCTACTCCATTTAATCCTACCGATTTTTTAAAAACTTTACTATCGTATTTGGCTCCAGTGTTAATTTTTGAAACACACTCCACCACCTTGCCCAAAGGAATGCCTCTGCCATAATCTCTTACCGTAACCTTCCGGTCTTGAAGAGTTACTTCTATGGTTTTTCCATAGCCCATCACAAATTCATCGATAGAGTTGTCGATTACTTCTTTGAGAAGTACATAAATGCCATCATCGTGTGAGGCGCCGTCACCTAACTTTCCGATATACATGCCGGGGCGTAAACGTATGTGTTCTTTCCAATCGAGCGATCGTATGGCATTATTGTCGTAGGCTACAGCACCTTTTATAGGCTCCATCTTTTAAATTTTGTGCAAAATTACTAGGAATGATTCATAAAGAACTTCCCTCTGTGTCTAAATTTCTTGTTTTGATTGGTGCTCAGCCCTTTTTTTACATTTTTGCCTAAAAGTATTGTCTTATGCAAAAATTTCATTTCATAATGTTCTTCAGTGTTCTTTGCCTATTGACTTGGGCACAGGGAAATTCAAGGTATGTTAATCCTTTTATCGGGACCAAACATATGGGACATACTTTCCCTGGTCCGAGTCTTCCCTGGGGGTTTGTGCAACTGAGCCCCGATACCGATACAGTTCCCTATTCAACAGGAACAGGTTACAATCCAAAAGTTTACGAATATTGTGCGGGCTATCAATATAAAGACTCAACTATCGTTGGGTTCAGTCATACCCATATGCATGGTACAGGGCACTCTGATCTGGGCGATTTTCTGCTTATGCCCGGCACAGGGCCTGTTAAGCTCAATCAGGGTACCGCCACCCACCCCGATGCAGGTTACCGAAGTCGTTACGATAAATCCTCAGAGCGCGCTCAAGCGGGTTATTATACTGTTTTTTTAAAAGATTATGATATTCAGGTAGAGCTAACGACCACTCAGCGTGTGGGCGTGCATCGATATACATGGAAATCTTCAGGTGAAAAATGGTTGCTGCTTGATTTGGTGCATGGCATTTACAATTACGACGGAAAGGTAGTTTGGAGTTCCCTGCGTGTTATCAATGATACCTTGGTGACTGGTTATCGGCAAACTAATGGATGGGCCCGGCAACGTTTCATTTATTTTGCCATGAGTTTTTCTCATCCTGTAAAGTTTTATGCACTACTTAATCAAGACAGGGAGTTATACAATGGATTTTGGAGGCGCTGGCGAATGGATGAAAATTTTCCGGAGCGCAGTGGCCGTCGGCTGAAAGCCGTATTTTTATTTGATTTACAAAACAATGAGCCTTTAACTGTAAAGGTGGCGCTCTCAGGCGTGAGTTGCCAAGGCGCCCTTAAAAACTTAAAGGTAGAAGCTTCGCCCTATTCCTTTGATGAAATCAGGTACAAAGCTACCAAAGCCTGGGATGCTGAGCTCGACCGATTGACAATAGAAGCTGATGAGAATCATAAGGTGATTTTTTATACAGCTCTCTATCACACAATGCTCTCCCCCAATATCTACCAAGATGTTGATGGATGCTACCGAGGGCTCGACGGAGAAATTCATCGAGCTGACAATTTTACCAACTATACCGTATTTTCTTTATGGGATACCTTCAGGGGGTTGCATCCGCTTATGGTTTTGCTCAAACCATCCCTTTCGGCTGATTTTGTGAATAGTATGCTGGCCCATGCCAGGCAAAGCATTCACGGCATATTGCCCGTATGGTCGCACCATGCCAACGAAAATTGGTGTATGACAGGGTATCATGCCTTACCAGTTATAGCCGATGCTTGGATTAAAGGTATTCGCGGTTTTGATGGTTATGAAGCCCTGCAGGCCATGGTCCGTTCAGCTACGTATCAGCCCTATGAGGGACTGGGTGATTATATGCGTTTGGGATATGTGCCTGCACAATCCTCGACAGTGTCGGTCTCTACTACTCTTGAATATGCTTATGATGACTGGAACCTTATGCGTATGGCAGAGTCCCTAGGGAATGATAGCCTAGCCCGGGTTTTCAAGGGCCGATCGCTCAACTGGAGAAATCTATACGATTTTGAAAGCGGTTTTATGCGTCCTAAGCTTTCCAATGGTCATTTTGATAAATCTTTCGATCCCCTGGATACCCAGGGTCAGGGCTTTATCGAAGGCAATGCCTGGACCTATTCTTTCTTTGTGCCCCACGATCCCAAAGGATTGATTCAGCAGATGGGAGGAGAAATGCGGTTTGTTCAGCGCCTCGATAGTCTCTTTTCTGTAGAGCTTCCTGAACAATATTATGCAAACACAGAAGACATTGACAAAGTGGGGATTATCGGCAATTACGTACACGGTAATGAACCCGGTCATCACATCCCATATTTTTACAACTATACTCACCAACCTTGGAAAACCGGTGAGACAGTAGAGCATATTTTAATGACTTTTTATAGTAATGCGCCCAATGGACTTTGTGGAAATGACGACTGCGGTCAAATGTCCGCCTGGTACATTTTCAGTGCTATGGGCTTTTATCCCTTTTGCCCTGGAAGCGATGAATACGCAATAGGAAAGCCATTTTTTAACAAATTGAGTGTAAAATTAGAAAATGGTAATATGTTGAATATTAAAGTAAAAAACAAATCCAGGCATAACCGTTTTGTCAAGGAGGTTTGGGTAAATGGCAAGCTACTCGAGCAACCTTTCATTCGCCATGAAGAGATATGCAATGGAGGCGAAATTATTTTTGTAATGGATAGCCGTATGTAGCCCTGATGTATTTTTGTTTAAAACTCCAATATTATGAAAAGAAAAGGAGGTAAAAGAATTGCTGAGTGGGCGGAGGAGGATCGACCCAGGGAGAAAATGCTTTTGCGAGGAGAAACCGTCTTAAGCACTGCTGAATTGTTAGCTATTTTAATTGGATCGGGTAATGATGAAGAAAATGCGGTAGAATTGGCTAAGCGAATTCTTAAAGACAACGACGATTCCCTGATTGAACTTTCAAGGTTGGGTATCAATGACCTGATGCGCCAATATAGAGGAATAGGAATGGCCAAGGCTGTTACCATCAAAGCGGCTCTTGAGCTGGGCCGCAGGCGCAGGGCAGAAGAACCCCTTCAACAAGGGAAAATTACCTCGAGTAGAGAGGCTTACGAGATATTTCAGCGTTACTTGGAGGATCGGAATGAAGAGCATTTTTATGTTTTATTTTTAAACAAAGCCAACAAACCCATGGGCCAGCCCGAAGAAATGGGAAGGGGTGGGTTAGAGGCTACAGTGGTTGATCCTAAGGTTATTATGCGGATGGCCCTTGAGAAGCGTGCGATCAACATGATTTTGGCACACAACCATCCCAGTGGAAACCTGCAACCCAGCCCAGCCGATGAAAATCTGACAAAAAAATTACAACAGGCCGCCGGGTTTTTCGACATGAAAGTGCTTGACCATCTTATCATAGGGAAAAACAATTATTTCAGCTTTGCGGATGAAGGCCTGCTCTGAAAAGGGTTATGCTTTGAAAAGCCGGGGTTGACGCATAAAATAACTAAAGTAAACTATAATTAATATCGTAATCAGACCCATTAAGGGTAAAGCGCGAGCAGCGGATAAGCCAAAGCCGATGGGGGCCATCAGTATGTAAGTAATGACCACCGCTGTCATAAAAATAGCTGGGATGGCTGCCATTAGGTAGGCTTTTCCCATGCGGTAAAGATAAACAGTAATAGCCCAAAGCACTATAGTGGCAAGGGTTTGATTGGCCCAGGCCATATAGCGCCAAATGATTTCAAATTTAAATAAAGTAAGTCCTACCCCTACAATGAACAAGGGAATGCTTATAACTAATCGATAGGTTATTTTTGTTTGAGAGAGCCTCAGAAAGTCGGCTA
The DNA here is from genome assembly GCA_937981455.1 of uncultured Bacteroidales bacterium. Lineage (GTDB taxonomy): Bacteria > Bacteroidota > Bacteroidia > Bacteroidales > TTA-H9 > UBA2030. Next base: position 9,174 of record CALJNV010000153.1, read on the forward strand.
CAATAAGCCTGGCCGAGCGAAATGCAGTATCACCGGAAGTAATGGGTGCTGCTACTACTCCTAGAATAGCTAATAACCCCCCGATCTGACCCATTAAGGTGATAGAAATATTGTTGACAATTGCTGCTGGATTCTGTGTATTTACAGCTTCGTTTAAGCCTTTTATACTACCAAAAAAGGCCATGGCTATGGCTGCCCAAATGATGGCTACAAACCCTTCGGTAATCATGGCACCATAAAACACGCGTACTCCATATTTTTCGTTGGTCAGGCACCGAGCCATGAGAGGAGCCTGGGTGCTGTGAAAACCAGAGATAGCTCCACAGGCAATGGTGATGAAAAGCATAGGAAAAATAGGTGAGACGGCTGCATTGCTTTTCATGTTTATCAGATTTGAGGGCACTGCTTCGGGAATGTTAATCAGGTAACCCTCTAACATCATACTGCTCAGGATTCCCAGTGCCATTATCAGCATGGCAAGACCAAAAAGAGGATAAATGCGACCGATGATTTTATCGATGGGTAGCAGCGTGGCAAATACATAGTAAACCACGATGATGCCTGCCCAAAAAACAGATTGAGAAAGAATGGAATGGTTTTTCCAGAAACCTGCCAGTATTTCGGCTGGGCCTGTAATGAATACGGCGCCCACAAGTATCATCAAGATAACCGTAAATGCACGCATAAATTGACGAAAGCCATTGCCCAGGTTCTCACCCACAATTTCGGGTATGCTTCTACCCTGGTTTCGCATCGAAAGCATTCCACTGAAAAAGTCGTGGATGCCTCCAATCAATACAGCCCCAAATGCAATCCATATAAACGCTACCGGTCCATAAGTGGCACCGAGTATGGCTCCGAATATGGGGCCTAATCCGGCAATGTTCAAAAATTCTATTAGAAAAGCTTTTTTCCAGTTGATAGGTACAAAATCTATCCCATCGACCTGACTTTGAGCTGGAGTCGCCCGTTGAGGATCAACACCAAATAACCTTCCGGCCCACTGCCCATAAAATAAATAACCGGCTAGCAATATCCCCATTCCAAGAAAGAAACTGAACATAAGGCGGTTGCTTTTTTATTTTACAAAAATACTTTATTGTCTTACAATTATTCTCCCACAATGGTGCAGATTAAAGTGCGCGCGTTGGCTTGGCTTCTGAATTCGCAAAGATAAATTCCCTGCCAGGTTCCCAGGCCCGGTTTACCATTGACGATAGGAATTGTTAAAGAATGGCCGGTAATTTGGGTTTTGAAGTGAGCAGTCATGTCATCGGGCCCTTCCAAGGTATGACGATAAGCCGGAAGCAAATAAGGGGCAAGCCTTTCATAGAGCACTTCCATGTCATGCCTAACGTCTGGATCATAGTTTTCGTTGATGGCAAGGGCAGCAGAGGTGTGCTGGAGAAAAAGGTGAATGAGACCTCTATGAGGAAGCGGCCCCAAGGCTCGAAAAACTTCATCCGTAATTAAATGAAATCCTTTGGAATATTTTGAAAGGCGGAGGATTACTTGGTTTATCATGGGATCAAGTGTTTAATGGGTAAAGCTAAAGCATAAGTCGAATTTAGAAAAAAATATAAAAAACCCTGTTCTTTCAATGAACAGGGTTGCAAGCAGGTGGTTTTCAGATCAATCGGAGGCTAAATCTTCTGGTTTGATGATTCCGAAAGCGATTTGCTCGAGCATTTCTGTAGTAACTGATTTGGGTCGTTCGAGGGGATAACCTAATGCTCGGTCCCAAATAAGATTGGCAGCAATGCCAATACTACGCCCCACCCCGAAAAGAACTGTATAAAAGTCGAATTCTTTGATGCCATAGTGCCACTGAATAACACCGGTTTGTGCGTCGAGGTTAGGCCAGGGGTTTTTGGCCTTGCCTTGCTCCATTAAAATGGAAGGGACTACCTTGTAAAGCAGGTCAACATATTTGAAAACGGGGTCATCGGGCATGTATTTCAAACAAAATTCTCGTTGTATGGTATATCTGGGATCAGTTTTACGCAATACGGCATGTCCATATCCAGGTATTACTTGACCACTGTTGAGAGTATCCCAAACATATTGCTTAACTTCTTCTTCCGTGGGTATTTCATCGTTCATTTTGTTTTTGAAATTGAGGATCCATCGCAATACTTCTTGGTTTGCTAAACCATGCAAGGGTCCTGCAAGACCATTGACCATAGCGGCCAATGATAGGTAAACGTCGGCCAATGAACTTCCAACAAGATGCGCTGTGTGGGCGCTCACATTACCGCTTTCGTGATCGGCATGAATAATGAAGTTCATTCTCGAAACATCATCGTAGGGGGCAGGAATTCCCATCATGTGTGCAAAATTGGCTCCGAAGTCAAGGTATGGATTGGACTGAATGCGCTTCCCATCCCTGTATAATTTAGCATAGATGTAAGTAGCTACTTCTGGAAGTTTAGCCAATAAGTTCAGCGCATCTTCGTAGGTAGGATCCCAATAATCGTTTTTATTAAGTCCTGCGGCATATTTTTTAGCAAAAAACGACTCCCGTTGCATGGTGGTAATGGCAGCGGAGAAAATTGTCATCGGGTGGCTGCAGCAAGGAAATGAATCAATAACTTCATAAACATAGCGAGGTAGAATGCGGCGTTTGTTGAATTCGTCGAGTACTTCGCTTACTTCACTGTCGGTTGGAATGTCGCCGGTAAGCAATAGATAGAAAAGCCCTTCCACATAAGGCATTTCGGCCCCTTGGGGTTTGGGAAGTTTTTCAAATACTTCCTGTAAAGTGTAGCCCCTGTAACGAATACCTTCATTGGGATCGAGGTAAGAGATATCTGTTACCAGGCTCTTGATCCCCCTCATACCCCCAATGACCTGACCAATGGTTACCTTATCAATAACAATATGACCGTATTCATGAAGCAGACGCTGCGTGCGCGGCCGCCACATTTCAATTTTTTGATACAGTTTTTCTTTGAGCTTGTTCATAATATGTTTTTAAATTAAAATTTTCAAGAAAAGAGAACCGTGAGCCTGCTTTTCAGGTTTTTTGCTATGGCATCAAGAAAATCTTCAGTAAAAAGGTAATGCTCCGGACGTAGGTTATCTCCATGAACTAAAAGTGCAAGGTCTTTGGTCATCAATCCCAGTTCAACGGTTTGAATGACTGTTTCTTCTAAGGTTTCGCAGAACCTATGAAGGGCCTTATTGTCATCTAAGCGCGCCCGATGCATCAAACCGCGAGTCCATGCAAAGATGCTGGCAATAGGATTGGTTGAGGTG
>CALJNV010000154.1 GCA_937981455.1 uncultured Bacteroidales bacterium
CAACTATAAACCCCGTCAACCCAAAATTATCTCTTATGAATAGTATTATACAGGCATGTGTATTCGATATGGATGGTACCATAGTAAAAAATCATGAATATCATCTACAGGCGTGGATGAGGTTTTGGAAAAATCGCGGCATACAGGTTACAAGGCAACAGATGCTTCAACAGTTTGGAAGGAAGAATCGTGAAATATTGGAAGCTATTATAGGCCATTCTATATCTGAGGAAGAGGCTGAATGGCTGGCCGCTGAAAAGGAAGCTTTTTATCGGGAATTGTATCGGCCATTTATTCAGCCTGTTGATGGTTTGGTTTCCTTTTTAAACAAATTAAGGGCCCTGGGGATGAAGTTGGGCCTGGCTACTTCTGCTCCTACAGTCAATGTAAACTTTGTACTCGATGCATTGAGAATCAGGCCATTTTTTGATTGTATTGTGGATGCTACGATGGTTGAGAGAGGGAAGCCACATCCCGATATTTTTCTTAAGGCTGCAGCGTGTGTAGGGGTCACCCCACAAAAATGTCTTGTTTTTGAAGATGCTAATGCTGGTATTGAGGCGGCTCAAAAAGCTGGTTGTCGGGTTGTGGCCTTATTAACAACGCATGAGAGATTCGATTTGCGAGATGCTGATTTATATATCAAAGACTTCACCCAGTGGCCTTTAGTGGCACAAAAATTCAAGCTCAATGGTTCGAATGAAGGTTTATGAAGTTGGGCGTAAAATTTTTGATGGGTTATGCGTCTAAGGGGTTAGCATTTTCCAGGCTTTAGCCATGAATTGGGGTAGGCGAGAGGGTAAGAGGGTTTCCATAGATTCTTCATCCAGGGCAAGATCGGCGGCTGCTCCGTGCAGCCAAACCCCCAGGCGGGCTGCGTCTTCAGGAGAATACCCCTGGGCTAGCAAACCAACGAGGATACCTGTAAGAACGTCTCCGCTTCCCCCTGTGGCCAATCCTGCGTTGCCACTGCTATTGAAATAAACCTTTTTGTATGGACTGATTACTGCCGTTACTCCTCCTTTAAGAACTACATAAACCTGATATCGAAAGGCAAAATCACGTGCCATTTCTAAACGCTCAAAATCATTCGCTGCTCTTCCGACTAAACGTTCAAACTCTCTGGGATGTGGGGTAAGGATACTTCTTGGGGGTAGAAAGGCCAACCATGTTTTATTTTCCGAAAGAATGTTTAATGCATCGGCATCCAGCACCAAGGGCAGTTTCCACTCTTGAATCAGTATTTTAAGCATCTGGGCGGTAATTTCTTCTGTCCCAAGTCCAGGCCCAGCGGCTATGGCGGAGTAAGAAGAAAGCTGGGGAAGGTTGCCAATCACTTCAAGATTTGAGCTCTCGGCTTGCATCGGGAAAGCAGAGGTGGTATAACGCTCAGAAATGTCGAATGCTCTTTCATACCATCGATCAATCGAGGCCATAGCTTCGGGCAAACTTATATTGAGGGCCTGAATAACCGATGGCACTGAGTGCACTGTTAGGAGCCCAACACCACTGGCTAAACAGCCTTTGGCCGCTAAAATCGCAGCACCTGCCTTGCTCTTACTCCCTGCTATGAGCAAAGCATGTCCATAATTACCTTTGTGTTCAAACCGTCGACGTCTCCTGTAAAATGTTTTCAAATCCGATAATTCGGTAAAATAAAATGGGGTCTCGGCACTATTGATAAAATCCGGATGTAAACCAATATCGAGACGCACCCAGCGACCAACCCAACGGTCGTTTTCTGCTACCATAAAACAGAGTTTGGGTGGATTAAAACTTAGTGTATAATCAGCTTTAACGGCCTCTGCTTGTACTTTTATTATCGACTCGTCTGCAAAAAGGCCACTGGGTAAATCAATGGAAATTTTTATGTTTGAAAGGGTATTCAGATACCTAACCAGCAACAAAGCCAGTCCGTTCAGGGGTCTTGAAAGACCAGTGCCAAAAAGGGCATCAACAATTATTGCCTGTTTGGGAATTTCTGGTAGAATTGCTTCGGCTGTTATTTCTTTAATAGCCTCAGGGGCTAAATCGTTGAATCGTCTGAGATTAGTTTCGAAATCGGGCGAACCCTGTGTAGAAATTTTAAGGATGTATACAAGTACTTCCCACCCTTCATTTCTCATCATGCGAGCTATAGCAAGCCCATCTCCCCCGTTGTTGCCCATTCCACAAAATATATAATACGAATTCCCTTCATGGTGGTGCGCTTTAATCCAATCAAAACATCGTGTGGCCGCCCTTTCCATGAGATCTATGCTATTTATAGGTTCTTTTTCAATGGTGTATCTATCAGCTTCGCGAATTTGTTTTACTGACAAAATTTTCATGGCTCGTTGGGCTTATTATGGGGTCAAAGTTAGGTATCTGCAATGGGTATTTCAATAGTTGCCCTCCATTCTATGGGCTTTTATGGTCATTTGCAGCCTCATCATGTCTGTCGCAAGGTTGTGTCACTCGTTCGATCATATAAAAAGTTCTTTTATCTGGTTTGCTCAATCCCATACGGCGTTTTGCTTTTATAAGGGAAGAAACTTTCCACCCATTGCTCTCTTTATTTCTTGCTTCCAAGGGGTTATACTTTTTGACGGTCTGGGTTAAATCTTATCCAATGGTGAGTTAAAAAAATTTTTTTAAGGGATCGATTTTGTTACTTTTTATATTACTTTTGCGTTATTATTATAACATCATTTTAATATTATTTTGCCATGAACAAAGAAAAATTTATCGCACCGCTTTCGGGTTATCTGGGGGTATTGGTAACCCTGGCAACAATGGTTGCTGCCATATTACTATTTGTGTTTTCCCAGGAGGCCGTTGGTATGATCTTGGGGGGGATTGTGCTACTGGTGATGGCTGTTTTTATGATGATCGGCCTTATGGTGGTTAATCCCAATGAGTCGGCTGTGTTGGTACTCTTTGGCGACTATGTAGGTACCGTTGTTAAAAATGGCTTTTTTTGGGTCAATCCTTTTTATGTTCGTAAAAAGATTTCACTGCGAGCACGCAATTTGAACGCTGATCCTATCAAGGTGAATGATAAGCTGGGCAATCCCATCATGATTGGCATTGTTTTGGTTTGGCGTGTACGAAACACTTTCAAAGCTGCTTTTGAGGTAGACGATTACAATCATTTTGTGGAAATTCAGAGTGAGGCAGCTATTCGCAAGTTGGCCGGACATTATCCTTACGATAATTTCGATGATGAGCAGAAAGAGGTAACCCTGCGTTCGGGGGGCGAAGAGGTGAATCATGTATTGGAACACGAACTTACCGAGCGCCTCGACATTGCAGGCATAGAGGTTATTGAGGCGAGAATCAGCTATTTGGCTTACGCTTCAGAGATTGCCAGTGCCATGTTGCAGCGCCAGCAGGCCACGGCCATTGTTGCTGCACGCCAGAAGATTGTTGAAGGAGCTGTGGGAATGGTAGAAATGGCCCTCGATTTACTCTCTAAACGTCAGATTATTGAGTTGGACGACGAACGAAAAGCTGCCATGGTTACTAATTTGATGGTGGTACTTACCTCCGATAAAGCTGCTACACCCGTAGTAAATGCTGGTACGCTTCATCATTAAGAGCATAAGTAATGGTCGTTTTTCGAGAAAGTAGGAGTTTGCGCGAGACCTGGGCAGGTTGGGTGGTGCTGCTGGGAGGGATCATTGCTCTTTCCTCAGGCCTTATGGCTACCTTGCCCCAGACTCACAATATAATAGCCTCTGGCAGGTTATTTACCGATTGGATTTTACCCATTGCAACAACTATCACGGTTTTCGCCTTTTGCCTTTACCTTTTTGTAGCGATGCGCATAGATATCATCATCGATGAATTTGGCATTCGCTTCAAATTTCTTCCATTTATACGCAAAAAGGAATATCCCTGGTCGGAGATAGCTTATGCCTGGGTGAGGAAATACGGTGCCGTGAGGGAGTATGGTGGATGGGGCTATCGGGGTATTGGCAGAAAGCGGCGAGCTTATACCTTGGGAGAAAGATATGGAATTCAGATTATAACCCTTGGTGGAAATGATATATTGATCGGTACAACCCGTCCAGAGGCTGCTCAAGCTGCACTGAAAGGGGCAGGTAAGGGAGAGCCTCCCGACCCTAAATGGCGTTCATCAGTGCTCAGAAGCTTCTGGGATTGGTTAATAGGTAAGTGAACTAAACATGAGTAAGAAAAAGGTGTTTGCTCTTAGGCTTGATCCTGCCATGCTCGAAGCATTGCAAAAATGGGCGGATGATGAATTTCGAAGTGTCAACGGACAAATAGAATATTTGCTTTACGAAGCCCTGCGCAAAGCCAGACGAATAAAAAAAGTCCCTACAGATACTAGTTCTCAGTATCCTACCGCATCGGAGTGATTTGTTAATATTTGATATTAAGGAATTTAAATTCTTTCGATCGGTTATCTTTTAGGATGAATCGGCAGAAATATAAGCCTGACTCCAAATCTTGAGTGGAAATTTTTCTTGCAGGATTTTCAATCATTTTCATGAGCTGTCCTTCTGCATTGAAAATCCACATGCATTGTACTGTTTGGGGTTGAGGTATGATAAGGCAGTTTTCCTTGGCAGAATAATAGGCTTCTTTCAAGGAGCGCTCATGAGGTTGCCTGCTGGAGCCTGTGGGCTGGCCCAGAATTGAAAACGCCTTAGGGGTTATAGTGCTGCTGTTGCTGTCCTGATCGTAAACTGTCAATCGAAGATAAACACTGTCGGATCCAAAGTCAGGGACCTTCCACTGATACCTTCCGTTGTTGGGGATGCTGTCAGCTACCAACCACCAAGGACCGTCTTTCCCATAGGCTGAAATTTCTATCTTTACCCTTGTTGATGTACGTGGAGGTGCAGTTGACAACCATCGAATAAATTGCATCGAACCCGGAAAAAATTTTTCGTGGCCGTGAGGAAATATGGATAAGATGGATAAATGCGTGCCTACAGAGGCTTCTTTGAAACAATATAAATAATTTTTGTAATTCAGCCAGTTACCTATTTCAGCTAAAAGAACAATATCTGGCCGTCCATTGTGATCGAAGTCTCCCCCAACTCTGAAAGCCCTGGGCTTAGCAGCCTGCCCCAGGGAGAATTCTGTATGATACGTCCAGTTACCTGTCCCATCGCCCAACCATATCCGTATATATTGATTGGCTATTCCCACCACATCCAGAAAGCCGTCGCCGTTCATATCTGCTATTTGAGTGAAAGAATACCCCCCTGTTGAGGGCAGAGTTCCAGAAATATCTATCCATTTATTTTGTAAATTGTTGAATGTTAATATATTAATGCCTCCTCCCGAACTGACCATTGAAAGATCGGCGGCCCCATCGTTATTCACATCGCCCACTGACAATCCTGATCTTACACCCAAGCTTCCTGCTGGAGGTAATCCAAGGTCTTTCAAGTAAAAAGTCCCTGAACCGTTGCCCTGGTAAATCGTGCCTCCTTCATGCTCAACCGCAAAATCGAGGTATCCATCATTATTAAAATCGGCAACTTTAACGAGATTCTCAGAGTTGCCCCCCAGGAATCCATAACTTCTTGTCCAAGTGCCATTGCCATTATTTAAATAAACGTGTAGTCCATCGCCCGCTCCAAATGAATTGCTTACCAGGTCCAATAGCCCATCATTATTTACGTCACCAAAATCTACTCCAAACATTCCCCACGATTGACCTTGGTTAGCCAATTGATCATCCCAGGGTGTCCAGTTTTTGCCAGTTCCATCACCCAGGGCTACCTCGATGAGCTGGTTTCCAAAATCACCTGAGGCATAGTTATGATGCATAGCATAACCTACATCTTTCAAACCATCATTGTTAACATCTCCTACGGTAATTCCTCCGTAGCCAAAATTCCCATTCATGTAATTGGTGAAATTGCCCATACCATCCCCAAACCATATGCATATTCCATGTTCTCCGGCATTCACGTTGGGAGAGCCATGGTCACCGATGGTTAAAATGTCAGGGTTTCCATCATCGTTTATATCTTCTATGCAGAAGTCAGTGCGTCCTCCCTCGAATTGAGGGGAGTTTAATCCATTGGTTAAACGGACATAACTCAATGTTTGGGCTGTAATGCCATTCAGGAGGACAAAAAAAATGATAATAGTGGAAAACGTCGCTTTCATAATGCTATTATTAGAGCTTATCAAATTTAAAAAAAATTCAAGGCAAAAGCAAATAAAAAACCGCCTCAGGAATGAAGGCGGTTTTTACAACAATTAATTTTAAGATACCTACAAACTGAAAAAGATTCCTGCAGAGGCCATCAATTTGTCTGCGTTTCCAAGGGTATATTTTGCTTCCGCAAAAAAGCCCATCT
>CALJNV010000155.1 GCA_937981455.1 uncultured Bacteroidales bacterium
AATCCTGATAGGTGATTTTATAAATACCTGATTGCGTTATACCCAGCTTGTACCAATTTCCTGAAGAAAGTACAGATTTTTCGGCAAACGCGAAAGGCCCATCTTTTAGCAAACCGGTCTCATCGGGTACCCATTCATAAACCGGAGTAAACCGCACAAAGCGTTCCATTTTACCCGTTGTTGCGTTTATTCTAAAAGGATGAAATGCTACGCGCGCCATCCATTGCCCTCTGTCTGCTTCGAGACTTATTTGATATTCGGGCTCAAAGACAAGACTGTCATAACCAGCATTGTCTATAGGCTCACTAACAATGTTTTCCAATTTAAACTTAATATTATACCCCAGCCCAGGGGAGGGCACTTGAAGAGTATAAACGGGAAATCCTGTTTTGTAGTCAGGTTCAGCACCTTCAAACCATCCTTGATATATGCCTTCGGGCAACGAAGGGTCATTCTTCCATTCAATACTTATCTCATACTGTGCATGCAGTCCTTGTGTTAACAAAAGAACCAGGAGCATCCACCAGCCCTGTAATATTTTTTGTACACGATGCATCATCTATTGATTACCCCCTTTTATTATTCTCGTGTTCTTTACCATCACATTGCCTTTTTCATCGGTTAAAGTGAGCCTTGCAATGTAGTAGCCCTGGCGCAATAGGGCACCATTGTCTGCTTTTCCATCCCAACCTATGGGCTCACTGCGATAACCAGCCAAGTCTGTTGTATACTTCAGAATTTTTACTTTTCGACCTGAAAGGTCATAAATCTCAATGATCGACTCAATTCGCCCCCCTGCCTGATTATGTTCAAATACAAACCACGTATTGTAAGTAAAGGGATTGGGATAATTATAGAACCTATCGATGGTGGCCATAGATGAATTTCTTACTACAAATTTCAAAGCGGCTGTTGAAGAGTTGTTGTAAACATCCCAGGCAGTAAGCTTCAATACATGTTCACCCTCCGAAAGGTTTTTAAAACGATATTGTAGTGAGCCGCTGGTAAATGTACCCAGATCGGAAGTATAATACGGATTAAGAATGATGGGGTGCCTTGTATCGTCGTCCAAAATCGCAACAATGTCATGACCTATACCGCTTCCCACGGTATTGATGCCACTTTCATCCCTTAAGCGAGCTATCAGCATAGGGTTTTCATCTGTGATGCCCCCATCCATAAAATTCAAATCATTCATATAAAGTTGAATTATAGGGGGCTTGTCGTCCAATCCAGCATTTGCATTAATACCTCCCACTACAATTCGATTGAAGTATCCTGCAGCATCGGCCTTATCGGATTGGACATAGAAATTAATCTTCCCGTTACCCAACTTGTATTCTATGTCTTTAGGCACAATAAAAGAAAAGCTAAAATAACCATTTTCAACGCTGGCTTTCCCTTTGTAGACTACATTTTTGCGTAGGGTGAACTGGGTTGGGTTTGAACCTGGATCATTACCCTTGGTTACAACCAAACTTTCTTTATCGAAAATAGTTGCTGTTACCAAACCTGTGAACTCTGAGAGATGATGACCGAGCGGGTCAGTGACTTCGCCCGTAATTGTAATATTAGAGAGTGCTTTAAGAGTATCGAAAGGCTGATCAACAGAAATCCCGTTGAGCGTAAGCGCAAAAACATTATTTTCGGGATAAGCCAACGTAAGCGCAGGATCACCTAGCAAAATAAACTTTTTACCGTTAAGATCCGAGCCCCCTTCTTGTTTTGCCCTAAGCACGGCTGTCCCCAATGTCGGATATTTTCCATTGCTTTTAAGAAAGAGATATTTAATAAAACTTCGGTTAAGTGTAATATTGGAGCCCCCAAACGTCAAGCGTGCGGTTGTAAACAAAGCAATGCCTCCTCCAGACGGATTTAAGAATACATATTCACCAGCGGATACCCGTTGAGGATCGTCGTAGCGACTGAACTCGCAGGTGGCAGTAACAAAAAGGGGAAGGCGATTGAAATTTTTCCATGCATTGATATCGCTCACTTCAAGGATTCGTTCATGCGCCCAACCAGTTTCTCCTCCATGTCCTGTGTAATTGATGAGCAAGGCACCATTATTAACCTGTTGATTAATGGCTTCGGTGGCTTCAGGGTAGCGCTGACCTCCCGGAGTAGATACCTGATCATAAGCGTCCAGGTAAATTTTATTTATATGAAAAACAGGATGATTGTTATTCACATATTCAGCTAATTCATTGGCCTGTCGAAGATGTGTGTTGCCATCTTCATCGTCGGCTACAAAGCATAGATTAGTTCTCCAATCTCCCAATGTTTTTTCGTTACGGGTCAAATAATTTTTGACCTTGGCAATATAGCTTGAGGCTTGCTCTACTGTAGTTACAGGAATACGACCCACTGCCATGTCGGGCACACCCACAGCCCCCTTGCCTTCAGTACTGTCCAAAAGTACAAAGTAATCGTCTGTGGCAAAAGTATAAACAGGATTGAGAGTTTCTATTGATTGATAGGTAGGTATGAAATTGGTGTTCCCCTGAATACGGTCTTTGTAATCGTAAGAAGCATCACCGAAAAGCAAAAGATACTTGGGTTTGTTTTGGTTTTGCGATACTCTCTTTAGATGTCTCATAAAATCACGTATGGCTGTGGGGTCCTGGACCCCGGAAGAAAACTCGTTGTATACCATCTCCGGGGTCACTACCTCTACCCTCATGTCGTGCAATTGTCTATGAATATCAGCCAATTGCTGGGCCTGCTCTAGAAAAACTGGATGTGATATAATGATGTAATCTACATCAGCCAGGCCATGCAAATTTTGATTGGGTACAACACCTATCGGTTCGGGGGTGAGAAATGAACTTCCATCAAAGGCTATAAATTCTCGCATGCGGTCGCAAAGAGAAACGAATTCAACCCCTCCATTGGTGGAGGTCAATTGCAAGGCCTGAGGACGGGTGGGGTCTGTAATATCCCAAACCTCAAGGGCTGAGGCTGAGGTCGATATATGATATTTTGCAGCCTCAGTGGAAGAAAATGGAAGGGGCTGCCTGAAAGACATTTGACCCGAACTAAAGCTGAGCGAACGGCGCCAATTGACCGTAAAATAATCAAGCCAGGCCTGGGATGAGTTCAATGGTTTTAAATACTGATAGCTAATTTTTACGTCTTTCTCCTCAACTTTAAAAGTAACCGTATCGACTACTCGCTTGGCAAATTCAGCCTCCAAGCCACTGCTGGGAACTGAGCCTATACTTTGTTGCATGAGCACAGTCCCTGCGGCAGATACTTTCATCGTTGAATGAACAAAAGAGCGTGCCACTACAGCCGATTTGAACCATACTTTGCTCCCTGCTTCTACCCCATCGAGACTCAAATTAAAACTATAATTGGTTTGCACATCAAAAGGCTCTCCAAACCATTGTCTTCCTGATTTGGTTAGATGAACAAGATCTTTCTCATAATGAAGACGATCTGTAAATTGCGTAAGAATTACTGAAACAGGGATTTCAGGAATGGGAAATCTTTCAATGCGCAATCCTGGGCGCGTTCCTACAACCAAAAAGCAATAAGCCTGGTCGCTATAAGGGTTCTTGAGATAATTGAAACGCCTTTCTGTTTCATTGTATACCCAGGAGTCGGGTCCCTCGGCATAAAATAAAATATAATCCTCGGGGTCGAATCGACCATCACTTTCCCCTACCACACGTATGGCCATTTCACGAATATCGTCGTGCCTTTCTATACTATTGCCTTCCGGAAGAATACCACCTCCATTGCCGTGCAGGCGAATATGGCGTGGATCGATGTTGCCAGGGTTTATTCCCAGCGCTAAAAGATCATTATAGGTTATCTTGTAAATCCCATGTTGAGGGATTTTCAACTTATACCAGGAATCTTCGGCCATTGACGATTGCAAAATTGCAGATGTGGAAGCCTTGAGTTGGTCACCTTCATTATCCAGAAAATCAACAACATCGGCTTCCAACGTTAATTTTTTGAGAAATTCAACCCAAGTATAGTTATCCTGCTGCTGAATTTTCTTCATGGGTAATACGTCCACTTGTAAGTATATTTTACCCTCTATCTCTATGATTTCAGAAGTATGAAGTATTTGTTGGGTGAGAAATTCTGCATTGAAAAGATGGTCCACTGGCACTTCTAATGCTTCAAGAGAAATTATTCTCAAATTATCGAGCCTTGCATGAATGGAGCTTACCGGTATTTTCCATGCCAAAACCGGAAATGTACCAAATTGAAAATTGTTGATACAGCCATCAAAATAATAAAAATAGGTTGCATGGCCCCTTTCATCCGTATTTAAAAATTTATCCCATTGGAGGGAAAATTCTTTTTGATGGGTAAATAACGATTGAGCCCAGAAAATATTAGGGCAAATGAGTAATAAAATGAGAAATAATTTGTTTTTCATCGAATCAGTAACCTCTGTTTAAAAAATAACATTTCAAAGGCAAAATTGTGCATTCAGTCCCGAACGTGAAACAATGGGGGGTAAAAAGGGGTAAAAATAAAATAAGTGGTTAGGCAATGTTTTTGACCTAAAAACGTTAAAAGCAAACCCTTTATTATCATTAAAGATTAAAAAAATTTTGTTAAAAATTTTGTAAGAGTAAAATAATTTGTAATATTGTAATGTTGTTTTGTGTACCGAAGTTAAAATTATATTCCCATCAATGATATGATCAGGAGAAGCTTACTAATTGGCTTTACCCTAGCATTAAGTTTGTTTTATACAACAACTTATGGCCAGGACCCTGCCTTCTCTCAATTCTACGCCAACCCATTGTATCTCAATCCGGCGCTAACGGGAAGTGCTTTTTTACCAAGATTAACGCTCAATTATCGAAACCAATGGCCAAGCATGCCGGCCCATTTTGTAACCTACAATGCCGCATACGATCAGCATGTATCACAAATCAACAGCAGCTTTGGGGTTCTATTCAACACCGATAGGGCAGGCAACGGCATGATTACAACCACTACAGTGAGTGGGTTATATTCGTACAACCTGCAGATCGAAAGAAATACGTATGTCAATGCTGGATTACAGGCAACATATTTCCAGCGGCGGCTCGATTTCTACAATTTAGTTTTCGATGATATGTTGCACCCCGTGTACGGGCAAATCTATCCCACGGCCGAACGTCCACCCGAAAATCTAAGCATCAGCTTTATGGATTTCAGCACAGGGCTAACAGTGGCCCACAAAGACATACTCTATGGAGGATTTGCCGTGCATCATCTCACCCAACCTTACGATGGATGGTACAACGACAATAGCACGATTTTAAATCGAAAATGGACCCTACACGTAGGGGCAGTTGTTGATCTTGAACCCCGATCACGCGGCCGTCGAAGCATGGAAGCCATGACACTTTCACCCAACATATTATACCAGCAGCAAATGAATTTTAAACAACTGAATCTCGGTATTTACCTCAATAAATATCCATTTGTGGTTGGCACCTGGTTCCGACACAATTTTGAGAATCCAGATGCGTTCATATTTTTGCTGGGATTTCAGCAAAGTTCTTTTCGGCTGGGCTATAGCTACGATGTTACAGTATCGAAGCTAAAAAATGTTACAGGAGGTGCGCATGAAATTTCGTTTTCTTTCTTGTTTAATAACCCCGACCAAAGTCGTAAAAAGAATCAAGCGATTCCCTGTCCAAGTTTTTAATTTACATTTGCACACAATTTTATCATAAAGCATAATCGAAGCAGAGATGATCAAACATTCGAGATTTGCAGCACTGGTAATGCTTGCGGTGATGGCAGTGGGCATTTCATCGTGCGGCCTTTTCCGTAAAAACAAAGAACAATCCGAAGCTACAGGATGGAATTACAACGATCCCGATCAAGGCGGATTCGAAAAAATTGACTTCACCGGGCAAAGCAACGGCCCGGGTCTGGTCTTTATTGAAGGGGGCACCTTTGTAATGGGTGCAACGCAGGATAATGTAATAGGTGATTGGGACAATACTCCACGTAGGGTTACCGTTCGGTCGTTTTACATGGACCAAACCGAAGTAAGCAATCTACATTACCTCGAATTCCTTTACTGGATTAAGAAAGTATTTTACCGAACCAATCGCCAGGATTATCAAGAATATTACATTAAACAATTGCCCGACACCCTTGTATGGCGTGATAGACTGGCATACAATGAACCTATGGTAAACCTTTACTTGCGCCATCCTGCCTACCGCGATTATCCTGTTGTTGGTGTCAACTGGCTGCAAGCCAATGAGTATTGCCGTTGGCGAACCGACCGCGTAAACGAAATGCTCTTATACAAAGCTGGAGTCTACCGATTAGATACCGATTACGACGTAAACGACTTTTTCACTACAGAGGCTTATTTAGGAGGATATTATACCAAAGGCGATACCCTGCGCAACCGCAAGGGTGAAGTCGATACCTTGGGTTTGCCCGATCTCAGTTCCAAAGTGAAAAATAAAAAACGTCGCGTTAGAATGGAAGATGGTATTGTGCTTCCCAACTATCGCCTCCCCACCGAAGCTGAATGGGAATACGCCGCTTATGGGCTCATGGGCAATACTGAATTTGAAAACATTCGCGAACGTCGCATCTATCCATGGAATGGCAACTTCACCCGTGTGAACTCCCCCAAAGATCGCGACTGGGGGCGCTTCGCGGCCAACTTTAAGCGCGGAAGAGGCGACTACATGGGCGTCGCAGGCTACCTTAACGATGGTGCTGACATCCCTGCCCCTGTAATCTCATATTACCCTAATGACTTTGGTTTATACAACATGGCAGGCAATGTAGCCGAATGGGTCCTCGATGTCTATCGACCCTCCACTTTCGAGGATGCGTCGGATCTAAATCCTTTCCGTGGAAATGTCTTCAAAGCCCCTGATCTGGCCGGGCAGGGTCAATTTCAAATTGATCGCGATTTAAAAACACCTGATGGGGAGTTTAATGAAAATTTCGGCCGATTCAAGCGCAAAAACGTCGACCCTCAAGTAGATCCTACCTTGCCCTTCCGTCGTAACTATCGCACAGCCGACAACCGCAATTACCTCGACGGCGACTGGGCCTCACTAGGTGCTGCCAGTTCAGAAGACATTAGAGATAAGTGGAAACAGGTGGGTGAAAATGAACAGTCCACTACCCTGATGTATAACAACGGTATATGGGACCCCGCCAATAACAAATTTGGGGAAGGCGCAACCTCCCTCATTACCGACCGATCCAGAGTCTACAAAGGAGGATCCTGGAAAGACGGTGCCTACTTCCTCTCTCCCAGCGTGCGTCGCTTCCTCGACGAACGACTCAGTACCGATTACATCGGCTTCCGCTGCGCTATGGATCGTGTGGGATCTACTTCCGAAAACATAGAATATTAAAAATTTCCATCTTTTAATTGCCTGAGGCTGCCTCGACTCTTGAGACAGCCTCTTTTTTAATTTTACTACCCACGCATCTATAACACCAGTAATCTCTATGAATCAATTTTAGCATTCCCTCCCAATGATTGCAAAAACAATCATTGCATTTTACCTTGAACACGCCCTGAATGCTCCTAGCTAATCCATCCTACACGCTTTATAAATATGTTCTCCCCCATTAAAGTAGCAGCAACCACTACTTTTTTGTTACAGTTTTACAGATGCTGGAAAAACCATAACAGATCGGGCTGCTGAATAAACAACAACCACAATAAATTTCTCAAAACCCGTTAAAAGGGAATCTAAGATTTATCTGTCCTGCGGTTTTTTACAACATTTAGGCAATCGCTTATAAGCTCTGGGATCTGCCAATACCTGATCAGCATCGTAACCACTCATGCTTATGGCTTTGCGAATCTTCTCAGGTGTGGTTTTTAAAGGATTGTATATTACTTTTACCAGTTTAGTTTGCAGATTTAAATCAGAAGCTAGAACGCCACGTTCATAAGCGAGCGCCTTTTCAATGGTTTCTTTACATATTTCGCATTGGGCTGAAGTTTTTATCCAAAGAGTATCAAATGCTGGTCCTCCGGATTCTTTAGCCCACAGGCTTTGCACCATTAGGGTCAATAAAAAAAAAGAAAATACAATACCTCTCATAGTTCAGTCTATTTAATAATTTTAACAACAATCATCCCGATTCTTTACATATTCGCCATTGCATGCATAACCCAACTTGAGAAATGCCTGCTCAAAACGGTTTTGCAAGATAGATTCTGACTGATATTCAATCATAACATGCCCTTTAGAAAAGTCTATCTCAATTCCTTGTACACCAGGAATTTGACGAAGAGGATCTTGTATCGCCTGAGCGCAATGGCGGCATGTAGGGCCATCGAGGATAAATTTTGTAATTTCTTTCATGGTTAAAATTTAGATAAGATATTTAGAAAAGTGTCCAACGTAAGCCCCCATAAACCATTCTCCCGGCGATTGGGCCCCAAATCATGGAAGCATCGAAGAAAGGCCCAAAAGGTTCATTGGCCGCGAGTATCGCACGGGTTTGACGATAATTACCCAAATTTTCACTTCCTATATAAATTTCCATATGTTTGAATCTTCGCATGACTTGTACGTGCACGATCACATACGAAGGAGAGCGATCTTTAAGACGATATTCCTCAGGGTTATCTCCTGTATAGGGTAAACGCATGCTTCCGTTCCATAGCCCGGTAAAATCGAACTGCCACTTGTCGAACCTCGTCTTTTGTGAAAGGTTTAATAAAACTTTATAACGATTAACAAATGGTCTTTCTCTAAGTTCATTGTTTAACAACATCTTAACATCATTATAGCGAAAAGCTGTAAGCACCGATAGTCCTTTAGCGGGTTCTATCCTTATTTCGGATTGGAAACTATTGCTTCGTGAGGGTCCTTTTAAATTGTAGAGAATAACTTTTCGGGCCGAAACGTCTGCATCGGCAATCCATTGGTTGACGAAAACCGTTCGATAAAAATCTAAAGTTATATCCATCTTTCGCTTTTCAGTCCATTCCCAAGTCCGAGTAATATTGATGCCATAATTCAAGGCTTTTTCGGGCTCGGGTCTCTCCTGAATGATAAGCTGACGCGAGCTGGACAAGAAGCTCAAATAGTCGTTAAGCAATGCCGGCGTTCGATATCCTTTACCCATCGATCCACGAATTACCAAAGATGGGGTCATTTGCCAGCGTAGGTGAAAACGGGGAGTTAGAAACCCCCCATAAGTAGTATTATGGTCATAACGCAGTCCGGCCATCAAGGAGAACTTTTCCACCGGAGTAAAAGTATATTCTGCAAAAATGCCGGGGGTTTTTGAATACCGAATCAAACTGTCCCCTGGAAGATATTCTGAGAGATTTTCAAGTTGAAAACTTGCACCTGTGCTCACTTTGTGCTTTTCATGATGTCCCGGCTCAAGCTGAAAAATCAGGTTGGCGTAAAACTCAGTTTCATCTGCCCAATAAGGCCTGTCTCCAAAAAATGCATCCAAATTGTGGATAGTTCCCGTCAGCTGAAGCCCAACGCTGTTATGTCCATTGTCGTCGAATCTAAATCCTGACTTCAGAATGGCCTGTAATCTTTGATTTTTAATGTCAGAAGCGTAAAGGCCTTGTTGACGCCAATTGCGGGTTCCGTATGAACCTACCGAGCCGCCCCAGCGATCCTCCGATAAAAAGTTAATGATAAGTTGACTATGACCGAGACTTCCATATTCATAAGTCCAACGATTCAAAAAATTAATTTGGCGTGTACGGGGTAAATCCATAAACCCGTCGGTATCTCTATCCATCTCGGTTTGCTGTACGGATGCATGAGCCATTACCATTGTAGATAAGTTATTGTTCACCGGAATCCTGCTGATAAAATTGAGCTCCCCCCTACCTTCAGTATTTCCAAAAATATTAAGATAACCCTTATTTTCCCAATGTTCGGGCTTTAGATATTCCAGATTTATTTGCCCTGTAATCGATTCAAAACCATTAACGACGGAGGATGTCCCTTTGCTTAGTTGTATAGATTGCATCCAAGGACCAGGAACATAGTTCAGACCATACGGAGCAGCAATGGAACGTAAAAAAGGCACATTCTCAAGCATCAGCTGGCTGTAAACCCCTGCAAGGCCTAGCATCTGTATCTGTTTCGCTCCTGATACCGCATCGGTATAACCCACATCGACCGTTAAACTGTTTTCGAAACTTTCAGAAAGATTACAGCATGCCAGCTGTTTCAGACCTTCTGCGGTGATATGCTCAACTTTCATAGAGGTAAGCTTCGAAATATAGGAATTGCCCGCTCTGTCTCTTACCTCAACACCCGGTAAACTTTCAGTTTTCTGTTTAAGAATAAGCTCTACTGGTTTCCCATGAAAAACCACCTTTACCGTGTCACTGCTATAGCCTATAAATGAGGCAACCAGAAAGTCTGTACCTGACATAGATTGCAAAACAAAATTACCCTCTGCATCTGTGATGGTGCCTTTCGTGGTTCCTTCCCAGTAAACGCTGGCAAAAGGTAAAGGGACTTTTATTCCCTCTCCTTTATAGGCCCATACTTTTCCCCTGACATAGCTTAACTCCTTTTGCCCATTATAATTCTGAGCTAAGGATAGCCAGGGCATTATCCATCCTATAATAAAAATAATTATATTCTTACTTTTCATAAATTCCTGATTTAGCGTTAATAGTAAAAAAATTACCACTGGAATCTATAATTCCAGCTAAAGGATTTTTCGTTTTATAACCCTATGCTAAATAAGGAAAACACAAAGCTTTGCAGGTCTATCTTTTGCAAGCTCGGCTTCAGGATAATGATACTTTAATTTGCGAATGCAAACCTCTTTATCAAAACTTAGATGAGAAAGCTTAAAACTCAATTTTTCAGTCAGACACCAGTAAGAAAAGATAATTCTTCCCTTTTGCTGCTCATTAAGGAAAGTATCAACGTACAGCTGATAAACTTCGTCCTTACAACACTCGGGGGAGAGTATTTCACCAACAGGTTCATGAATCATAGAAGATTCCTGTATCTCACAGCAAAGGCTCTGGTTCTCATCAGCAGCGCACGAGCCTGGGTGCTCACAGCGACCTTGGGAATGAAAAAAATGCAGGTAATGCCCATCCTGTGAGAGGCATGTATGCACATTGAGCAAAACCCCTCCACTGCCTGTAACGACAAGCAATGTCAGAATTAACACAAAAAGGGAGTTAAAAAAATGACTAACCTTTTTCACGCAGCAAAATTATAAAAATACGCACAGGATATTTGTTAATCAAATGCAAAATTCAATTGGGGGTTATGTTGTACTTTTGCAAAACACTCACCTCTGCAGAGAAGATATGTTTTATAAAGATATACCTGGATACGATGAAATAAAAAAACAGCTTATTTATTCTGTAAATTCTGGCCGACTGAGTCACGCTCAGCTCTTTGCCGGAGTTAACGGAAGCGGTGCTTTAGCACTGGCTCTGGCCCATGCCCGATACATTCATTGCCACCGGCGCGGTCCCGAGGATGCATGTGGGAAATGTCCTTCATGTCACAAATACAACGCGATGGTACATCCCGATTTGCATTTCATTTATCCGGTAGCCAAAAAAAAAGGTTCTTTCAGTGAAGAGAATGACTCAAGTGAAGAAAACCGTGGCGTTGAGGGGACACGCAGTATTGAATTTATTGACGCTTGGCGAAAAAGCCTTCAAACATTCCGAGGTTTTATTTCGTATGAGGAATGGATGGAAAAGGCAGGCCTTTCAGAAAAAAGAGGAATGATATATACAGCCGACGCTGTTGAAATCATTCGAAATTTAGCCTACAAGTCGGTAGAAGGCTCCTTTAATATTCTCATAATCTGGCTACCTGAATTTTTTCAAGAAAAAACCTCCAACCGTTTATTAAAATCACTCGAAGAACCACCTGAAAAAACTATTTTTCTTTTGGTAAGCCACAACCGCGAGTCTTTACTAACCACCATTTTGTCACGTTGCCAGAGTATAAATATTCCAGCCATGACACCAGCACAAACGCGCGAAGTGCTGATTAAGCAACTGCAAATAAGCGGGGAGGAAGCTGCAACCCTTGCAATGCTGGCAGAAGGTGATTTTTCGCTTGCACGCAAACTTTATGAAAACACTGGAGTAACAGGTGAGTTTTTTAAAGCTTTCCGCGATTGGATGCGTTTTTGCTTTAAACCCGATTATAACCCTAATCCATCACAACCTCTAAAAGTTCCAGTAATTGTCCAAATTACTGAATTTTTCAAAGGATTACCCCCTGAAGGCCAAAAGCAATTCCTTATTTATGGACAAAAAATGCTAAGAAATAGTTTTGTTTACCCTGCAAACAATGGTGAACTAGTTAAAGCGGGAAAAGATGAGCAGGAATTTGCAAGGAATTTCAACCGTTTTATGACCCCAGAGGCACTTTATGAAATTGCGAAAACCTTTGAAGAGGCTATTTATTGGCTTACCCGTAATGGTTCTCCCCTGATGATTTTTACCTCTCTCACACTCACGTTGATGGAAAAATTCAAACAACCCATCAAAAAATAAATCTGTATCTCGCACTTTTTTACGAGCTGATAAGAAAATCAAGACACTTGCTATTTCACTAATTTTGCGCACTAAGGTTTATCAGAACCATTAACATTTAAGTTCTATATTTAAATAGCTGATTATTATTTTCTTATACCAATGAAAAGACAGATCGACATAAATAATACACTTTTTTCTCGCGGATGTTGTTGCGCCCCCAATCCAGAAACACCCGACGATAGTACTTTCAGAAACAGTTGTGCCAAATTTGCTACCCATGACTATCTTTCAGATATTGCACCGCCAGCTGTTGGAGGCGCTCCCAATGTGGTTGAAATTCGACTCAAAAACAACCACAAAGAGTTTATGCAGGCACCATCAGAACTCCGTTTAAAACAGGGGGATATTGTTGCTATAGAAGGAAATCCAGGCCACGATATTGGCATAGTGAGCTTAACCGGCTATACTGCCTATCGTCAAATGAAAGCCAAAGGAATTGACCCTTCGAAGACCGAGCTGCGCAAAGTTTTCAGGCACGCACGGCCTGCGGATATTGAAAAATGGATAGCTGTAAGTCGTCGAGAAAATGAAACCCTTCTAAAGACTAAAAAAATTGCTGAAGACCTGGGTTTACAGATGAAACTCAACGATGTAGAGTACCAGGGCGATGGAGGAAAAGCGATCTTTTATTATACCGCCGACGATAGGGTTGATTTCAGAGAGCTCATAAAGGTGTTGGCCGAAAAATTCCGTGTAAAGGTAGAAATGCGTCAAATTGGGCTTAGGCAGGAGGCCAGTAAAATTGGAGGAATTGGAAGCTGTGGACGGGAGCTCTGCTGCGCAACCTGGATTAACAAGTTTCGGTCGGTTTCTACACAAGCAGCCAAAGTACAGCAACTTTCTCCCAACCCACAAAAATTGGCGGGGCAGTGCGGTAAGTTAAAATGCTGCCTAAACTATGAATTCGAGACCTATCTCGACGCTCTGCGCGATTTCCCCTCACAAGACATTATTCTGGAAACCGCCAAGGGTAAAGCCTCATGCCTGAAAATAGATGTCTTCAAAAGGCTCTTATGGTATGTTTATGACAACGATCCCAACAATATCATGGCCATTCCAGCCGATAAGGTTTTAGAAATCCATGCCATAAACCAGCAGGGAAGCATGCCTGAAAACCTTGAAGATTATGCACAGATTGAGGAGCCCAAGTCTTTTATTGATATACCTGCTGCCGACTTCGATGCTTTTAAAGAGCTCGCAGATGAATAAACCAATGATTAGAAAATCCAAGATCTTATTTCACATGCTAATTGCTCTTGCTCTCACAATCCTTCTGCATGCATGCAACCCGAGTGATCTCTATCATGATACGCGTAAAATACCCAATGCGCGTTGGTATTCAAATTACAAAACTACCTTCGAAGTCCACCTATCTGACTCGCTTAAACCGGTGGATGTGTACCTAGATATTCGTAATTACGATGATTATCCTTATGCCAATCTATATCTATTTCTGGACACAGAGTTTCCTGATGGTCGTAAATTTCGCGACACGCTCGAGTGCATGCTTGCAACCCCCGAGGGGAAATGGCTGGGACGCAAAAACGGTGGCGTGCGCGAAAGTCGTTTCCTGATTAAACGAAATGTAATATTGCCCCGCTCGGGCAAATACCAATTTACCTTTGAGCAAGGGATGCGCGAAGCCCAACTTCAAGGTATCTCTGAAATAGGATTGAAAATCAGCCCAGCTTCAAACAAGTTAAAATCTATAAAATAATTTTGCCCACACCCCCTATTTTAATTTCCTATGGAAAATATCAAAAACAGGGTCTATCAATTTTTCTTCAATACCAAAGGCTATCCATCTGATATAAAAGACTATCCGCGCAAACTTTGGATTGCCTACACCGTCCTTCTCGCAGCAATATTCTTGTTTTTTATTATGCTCTCCGCAGGTTTGTTGGGAGATATGCCCACCTTCGAAGATTTAGAAAATCCGCGGAGCAACCTGGCTACTCAAATTATATCGGCTGATGGAAAAGTACTTGGAACCTACTACATTCAAAATCGATACAATGCCCATTTTAGCGACCTATCGAGCCATTTAATCACCGCCTTAATAGCAACTGAAGATGCTCGGTTTTTAAAGCATCCTGGCATTGATTTTAAGGCCACGTTCCGGGTGATTTTTGGGGTGGTAACGGGTAGGCATACGGGGGGTGGAAGTACAATTACGCAGCAGCTGGCAAAAAATCTTTTCCCACGCGGAGAAAATCTATCCAAACCTGCCTTCATACTCAGAAAATTTAAGGAGTGGGTTACAGCCATCAAACTCGAGAGAAACTACACCAAAGAAGAAATTATTGCCATGTATTTTAATACCGTCGATTTTGGCAGCAACTCCTATGGAATAAAATCGGCGGCTAATACCTTTTTTGGAAAAGAACCTTCACAGCTCACAGCAGAAGAGGCAGCCACACTGGTAGCCATAGTAAATGCACCCACACGCTACAGCCCAGTGCGAAATCCCGACAATGCGATGCGCCGACGTAACCTTGTACTCAACAAAATGGCAGACCATTTTCCTGCCCCATATCAAAGCATGGAAGACTCCCTGAAACGCCTGCCAATAGATATGTCGCACTACAGAGTGATGGACCACAAAAGCGGCTTGGCTACCTATTTCCGTGAAATACTTAGGGGGCAACTCACAGATTGGTGTTCCAAACACTATAAAAGCGACGGAACCCCTTACAATCTATACAAAGATGGTTTGAAAATATACACTACCATCAACTCTCGGATGCAAGAATATGCGGAATATGCGGTTAGAAAACACCTCTCGGGGGAGCTTCAACCTGCTTTTTTCAAACACTGGAAAGGTTACAAAAATGCTCCATTCAGCCCCGAACTGTCACCAACCGATATTCAAAAAATTATGGAAGATGCCATACGGCGCTCAGATCGATATATTCGTATGAGGCAGGCAGGTATCTCGAAAGATTCCATCCAAAAGGCCTTCCGTACAAAAACTCGCATGAAAGTCTTCAGCTGGAAGGGTGAAATAGATACCCTAATGACCCCTGTGGACAGCATTCGTTATTCATTGCATTTTCTGCAGGCTGGTTTGCTTAGCATGGAATCTAACACAGGGTTTGTAAGAGCTTATGTTGGCGGCATAGACTATCGGTACTTTCAGTTCGACCATGTAATCATGTCGAAAAGGCAAGTTGGTTCAACCTTTAAGCCTTTTCTTTATACACTGGCAATGCAGGAAGGAGAATTCGGGCCTTGTTCACAGGTACCCAATGTTCCGGTTAGTTTCGAAATGGACGACGGCACCGTGTGGACCCCTAAAAACGCTGACGATGCAAGAGAAGGACAGATGGTTACCCTCAAATGGGCATTGGCCAATTCGGTCAACTATATTTCAGCTTTTCTTATGAAACGCTACAGCCCTCAGGCTGTAATTACCATTGCTCGCAAAATGGGCATCACCTCCGAAATTCCTGCAGTTCCCTCTATCTGCCTGGGCACACCCGAAATTTCTCTCTACGAGATGACAGGGGCATTCAATACATTTGCCAATAAAGGCGTTTGGGTTGAACCCCTGATGATTACACGCATTGAAGATAAAAATGGCAACCTGCTCGAGGCCTTTGTACCCCGTCGCCAAGAAGCCATCAATGAAGAAACTGCCTTTTTAATGACAGAGTTGCTCAAAGGCGTAGTACAAAGTGGTACAGGTGTGCGCCTGAGATATAAATACGGCTTCAATAATCCTATTGCCGGTAAAACAGGAACCACACAAAACCAAAGCGATGGTTGGTTTATAGGTGTTACGCCTCAACTTACAACCGGTGTTTGGGTGGGAGGTGAACTGCGTAGCATCCGTTTCCGTTCCATAACCTTAGGCCAGGGGGCCAGCATGGCCCTTCCTATTTGGGCTCATTACATGCAAAAGGTATATGCAGATCCCTCCCTCGGCATACGCAAAGACGATTTCCCTCTCCCAGCCTCACCTATCAAAATTGACCTTAATTGTAGTGGAAAAGACGTAGAATCAGAAATTTATACAGAAGAAGAATTTTAGTTCCATCGGTCTTTTTGCTACTATTATGCTTCACACAGCCATGGGCCTTATAAACCCTTCTTCAAGTGAAATAAAAGTTTCTGTAAATACAATTTCAGGGATAGATTGAATTTTTTCGACGATGATCTGCTTGAGATGCTCGTTGTTGCGTGCATATATTTTGGCTAGCAGCGAGTATTTCCCGGTAATATGATGGCATTCCACGATCTCGGGAATTTGCCTTACCTTTTCGAAAACTTCCTGGTGGGTTCGTGTGGTTGTTAAATTAATTTGTATACCTATAAAAGCACAGGTAAAATATCCCAATGCTCTTGGAGATAGCTTTAAAGTAGGGCCTTCAATGATACCCGCTTGCTCCATCTTTTGAATCCTTTGATGAATAGCAGCTCCACTAAGTCCACATTCCCGCGCAATTTCAAGATATGGAGTACGCGCATTTTCCACTAAAATTTTTAAGATTTTCTTGTCTAAACTATCAATTCGATACTCGACAGCCATTTTTTTAATTGGTTTACTTACATTTTTTCAAAATTAATATAATCTTACTTAAAATTTTTAGAAATTTTGTTAAAAAAGATTCT
>CALJNV010000156.1 GCA_937981455.1 uncultured Bacteroidales bacterium
TACCAGGTCTTTCCCTTCTTCGTATTTTCTACAAATAATATTTGAAGGTTGTTTTTTTGATATAAAAAAATCGATGTTGAGAGTTTCAAAGGTAATATTTCATTTTACAGCCATCCATAAGATTATCAGGGAGAACGGCCGCTTGATCAAGGGGGATTATCATAGACGTGGCTTTAAAACCTAAAGCTCGACCACCACAACCGCTCTGTCGCCATTGCGTAATATGTCCACGTTTACCCGCTGGCCTTTGCGAAACAACTTTAAACGATTCATGTACTCATAGATATCGCCTACAGGCTTTCCATCCATTGCAACGATGATGTCTCCTTTTTGCATGCCTGCTAAAGAAGCCGGCCCCCCAGGTGTTACCCCAGCCACTTTCAAACCTTTAATATCTGAGGCAGTAAAATCAGGCATAATGCCTAGTGTAACCTTTAGACCTTGTCGAGTATTTCCTCGAGTTTTAGGACCTGCCTCCTGGAAAGTAAGGTTTCGACTTCGGTTGGCTAAACTTACAGCCAACCGTGCCCCTACTTCCCCTAGGGTCATAATCCCTGCATAATTAATTTTTTCCGGCCGATCAAAAGGGGTATGGTAATCGGTGTGAATGCCTGAATTGAAATAAAAAACAGGAATATTTTGAGCATAAAACGAGGCATGATCTGAAGGACCGAATCCTTCAGGAGAATAACTGGCCTTGAGGGGTAAAAGAGCCAGCAAACTGTCGAGTATTGCCTGGCTTTCAACGCCTGTGCCTGTTCCCCCTATGCTAATGGATTGGGTCTGCCGATTGAGGCGGCCGATCATGTCGAAATTAATCATGGCTACGATTTTATCTTTAGCAATGGGAGGAGATGCCATAAAAGCGGCCGAACCCAACAAACCTTCTTCTTCCCCCGTAAAAGCAACAAAAACAAGTGAACGACGGATTTTTAATGCATGTTTTCTCAGATATGAGACCACTGCAGCCAATCCTGCTACGCCTGAAGCATTATCGTCGGCACCGTAGTGGATGGCAACTGTATCGGGCATGCGTGAGCCACTTCCTGCACCTCCCCATCCCAGATGATCGTAATGAGCTCCTATAACGATATACTCGTCTTTAAGCAACGGATCCGTGCCTTCCCAAACACCCCATACATTATTGACCTGAGCTTTAATGGGCTCTAAAGAAACTTGCAATCTTAAATCCTTAACTGATTGGTTTTCCACCAGGCAATTTCCGATGCTTTCAGTAACATAAACTACAGGTACACTTACCGATGTCCCTACCTTATCGTAACGGAGTGGAGGCAATTCCTTATTCGCCGACATCATAATGACTACACCCACCGCCCCTTGATCTATGGCTAACATTACTTTTTCGCGATCTCCAGCATGTTCACGCATCCATGCCTGCTCTTCATTTCCTTTGGGCATGCCCTGACGAATGAGCACTATCTTCCCTTTCACCTCTTTCCCCTCATAATCATTGTAACGCAGACTATCCGTTTCGATTCGAAAGCCATACCCGGCGTCTATCAGAGGAACTTCTGCATCTGCTGAGGCGGAGAAAGATGCCGGCATAAAATCTTGACCTATCTCGGCCGGGCAAGCACCCAAACATATATAATTCATCTCTCCGGGCTGAAGGCCTGTAATGACTTCGAAAGAGTGAAAGCCACCTTTCCCTTCACCAATGAGACCCAATTTTTTAAATTCTGTATAAAGAAAAGAAGCCGCCTTGGCTCCTCCAACACTGCTTGTTAGTCGACCTTCCAGAGAATCGCTGGCTAACACCTGTACCCACCTATATATCAGTGTTGTATCGGCCGACTGACTTTTGCTGGTATGGCTCAACAAAAGAAATAAGCATACCAGGATGTAAAATCTCATAATTTTATGCATAAATCAAAGGTTGTAAAAAATCCCTGCAAAGCATATTTATAACAAAAAGCTGGGTGTATGAGTTCACGGGAAATGATAACATGAAGAAGGAGGGAGTGAATTATAAGGGAAGGCAATAATTTCAATTTAACAGGAAAGTTTATTAACTTTGCTAAAAGGAAATTTTATTCACTTTGAATAGATAAAAGCCTTTTTTGTCGATTCTGATGAGCCAAGCCTTTCTGTGCCAGGTGTGTTAAGTGAATGCAAAAACCAAGCGTGGTAGCGAATTCTCAATCATTATAGTTCTTTTACCTCTGTAAGTTTTAGTCTTTAAACTTTTTAGACTTTCTCAAAAATGATAAAAAAAGAAATAGAGCGAGTTGCCCCGCTCTTAATGTTCTCACAACGGACTACAAGTCCTTATTGTGAATTGATTACATTTGTAGCGCAAAGATAAGTTATTTTTTGATAAAAAACAATAGCAATGGTAAAAAAAATTTTAGGTATTGACCTTGGAATAGGCTCCATCGGTTGGGCATTGGTAAAGTTGAATGATGAAAATCCCTCTGAAAATGAAATTATTAAGATGGGAGTGAGAACGGTGCCTATTGAATCAACTTTAGTCAACGATTTTTCAAAAGGGACAGGAGAGACGCCTAATAGACAGCGAACAGCCAAACGGGGTATGCGACGCATGATGGCACGTTATGTAATGCGTCGAAGAAACCTTACCCGTAAACTTTCTGAATTGGGTTGGTTCGATCCTTCCCTTTTTAACCTCCCTAAAGTTGAACTTTGGCAGATTCGAGCCAAAGCTGCTCGGGAGCAAGTCACATTGCCTGAACTTGGGCGTATTCTTTACCACCTCAACCAGCGCAGAGGCTACAAAAGCAACCGAAAATCTACAAGTAAAGAAAACCAAGATTCCGAATATTTGGGAGCTGTTTATGGAAGATTTGCGGAAATTAAACAACTAAACCTTACTATTGGCGAATACTTTTTTAACCAGCTGACCCTTAACCCGCACTTCAGGATTAGAGAAAAAGTATTCCCTCGTGAAGCCTACGAAGAAGAATTTTCTAAGATATTCAGCTGTCAGAAAAATTTTTACCCCTCAACAATTACTGATGATCTTATTTCTGAATTTTATGACATTATCTATTTCCAGCGGCCTCTGAGGAGTCAAAAGAAGTTGGTAAAAATTTGCGAGCTGACCTCCAAGTATAAGACATTGGCTGATGGAAGGATATTTTTAGTTGGTCCGAAGGTTGCTCCTCGCAGTTCCCCTTTGTTTCAGATCGAAAAAATTTGGGAAAGTATTAATAACATA
Organism: uncultured Bacteroidales bacterium; assembly: GCA_937981455.1. Classification (GTDB taxonomy): domain Bacteria; phylum Bacteroidota; class Bacteroidia; order Bacteroidales; family TTA-H9; genus UBA2030. The sequence goes on from CALJNV010000156.1 coordinate 3,200, forward strand.
ATACTTAAGGATAAATATGGTGTTGAAAGAGAGTTAAGTATTCAAGAAAAGTACAAAGTATTTGACTTCTTACAACAAAATAAGAAGTTGAAAAGCAGGGAATTTTTTAAATTATTGGGCCTGAACCCTAACAACTACTATGGCAATAAACTGTTGAGTAGTGGATTAGAGGGGAATATAACCCTCATTAAAATCAAAGAAGCTTTAGAGGGAATGGAGTATGACCCACAAATCTTAGATTTTAACATAAATTCTAAGATTACGAGCATTGATAAAGTGAACACAGAAACAGGTGAAATATTTACAGAGAAAACGATATGCAAGAGTGTGGAGCAGGAGAATTTATACAAACTCTGGCATATTATCTATTCTATCGACAACCCAGAAGAGTGTAAAAAAGCTTTGATGAAGCATTTTACCCTTTCGGAAGAAGCCGCTGAAAAATTGACGTCTATTGATTTTACTACAGCAGGATATGGTAACAAATCGCATAAAGTCTTCCGAAAGCTAATTCCATATCTCATGGAGGGTTATAAATATTCGGAAGCTTGCCAATTGACAGGCTTGCGCCATTCTGATTTTCTGACCAATGAACAAAATTTAACAAGGAAATTATCAGATAATATTCCTCTTTTGCCCAAAAATAGCTTACGCCAACCCATTGTTGAAAAAGTACTCAATCAACTCATTCAATTAGTTAATGATATCATTGATGAAAACCACGGCCTGGTGAGTAGGGAAGAAAGGCTCAATGGAACTTTTAGTGTAAACATTGAGCTGGCCAGAGAGCTTAAGCAAAATAAGGTCGATAGAAATGAAACCTGGAAACGCCTGGGACAAATCGCAAAAGAAAATGAAAAATTTAAGGAAGAATTGGAGGAGTTGGGTTTACCGGCAACCCGGAACAATTTAATAAAAATGCGACTTTTTTATGAGTCAACCGACGATAAAGACACCAGAGTGAATGGGATTTGCTTATATTGTGGCAAACCATTCAGTAAAACACAGGCTCTCAGAGGAGATGAAGTAGATGTAGATCACATTATACCACGTTCTATATTCTTCGATAATTCACAGTCTAACAAAGTCTTAGTGCATCGCGCCTGCAACGCTGAAAAAGGCAATACTACCGCCCATGATTATATAAAAAGTAAAGGGGAGGAGGTATATGCGAATTTTATCGAGTTGGTAAACCGTCTGCATAAGGAGGGAATTTTAACCTCAGGAAAGCGCAACCGTTTACTTTTGAGAGAAGAGCAAATAACAGAAGAGTTCGTGGCAAGACAATTAAAAGAAACACAGTATATTGCCAAAAAAGCTGTGGAGTTATTAAACCCTGTTAGTTATCATGTAGCTACGACCCCGGGTATTCTTACTGCCAGGCTCCGTCATTTGTGGGGATGGGATGAAGTTATACTTGGTTTACAAAAAGACCGTTTTTTAAGTTACTTTGATAGAGGGCTTTCCCAGGTTGCTCCAGAGGAAAAAGATGAAATACTTGAAGAGCTGACAAATAACTATAGCAAGCGAGTGGATCAGCGGCACCATGCCATAGATGCTCTTACCATTGCATGTACTAGGCGGGGATTTATTCAGCGAATAAGTACTTTACATCGTGAGTACACCCGCCAGGAAATGTTTGAGGCTATCCAGGCCATTGAAAATGAAAATACGCCCGAGGGCAAGGTAGGTGAAAGGTTAACATTGCTTGATAATTATTTTCGAATTCACAGGCCATTTACTCCTGCTGCCGTTAGGGACAAAGCAGGTCAAATTGTTATTTCATTTAAACCCGGCAAACGAGTGGCTGTAAAAGGTAGAAATATCGTGCAGTTGCCTGAAGGGAAAAAATATGTACAACGCGGAATTATTGTTCCCAGAGGCCCTTTAAGCGAGGAGAGTGTTTATGGCAAAATTAAAATCGATGATGGTGAAAAAGACCTTAAATATATT
>CALJNV010000157.1 GCA_937981455.1 uncultured Bacteroidales bacterium
CAAGTCCTCATTTGCAGCGACGTTATACTTTTGCTTTCACCAGGTATCATGGCCATTGCTTCAGGCATGATTTTCAGTCATTATTTTTCGGGTACTGGCCGTCCACATTACAATACCCTCGGCTCGGTCATTGGTCTCCTCTCATTAATTTTAATGGGGTATTTGCTCATTCCTTCTTTTGGGCTAAGGGGCGCTGGAATTGCCACTTCAATCTCTTATCTTTTATCATTGGTTTATCAATTGGTGGTTTTTCGCAAAATCAGTGGAGCTTCATGGCGCCGCTTGGCTATCTCTGCTGCCGATTTTGCAATGGTGAAAGATATTTTTCGTATGAATCGCTGAATAGGCTTCAAAATAGCTACTTTTGAGGCTTTTATGGAAAGAAAAAGAGTGTCTGATAATTAATAGTATAGATATGATGAGATATATAAATGAATGGACCTGGGCAGCCTGGGCCGGTAAAACACTTCTGCTTTTAGCATTTTTTAGTGTGGCCATCGCCTCGGTGTTATTTTCCTACAAGGCTTTGCGGGAGCGTAAAAGCTTACACCCTGGTCAAAGTAAATTTGGATCCATTTTCTTTGTCATTCATTTCATTTTATTGGTGATGGCAGCTGTTCTACTAATGGTTCTTTTGGTGCACCACCGTTTCGAATTTATGTATGTGTGGCAATACAGCAGCAAAGATCTACCTTTGCATTTTCTAATATCCTCGTTTTGGGCCGGACAAGAAGGGAGTTTTATCCTCTGGGCCTTTTTTCAGGGCCTGTTAGGATTGGTATTGATGCGAACATCAGGTCGTTGGCAGGCCGGATCTATGGGGGTTTATGCGGGTGCACAATTCTTCGTCATTTCAGCTTTGTTGGGTATTGATTTGGGATTTATACAGTGGGGGCGCAGTCCTTTTGCTTTGATACGTGAAACTGTTGGTAATGTTGAAGGCACCATATTTTCGCGACCCGATTACCTTGCCGCCATTACCGATGGAAACGGCTTGAATCCTTTGCTCGAAAATATATGGATGGTTGTTCATCCTCCAGCTCTTTTCCTGGGCTATGCCTCGGTACTTGCCCCCTACAGTCTCGCCATTTCGGCGCTTATTCGACGAAAACCCTTCGAATGGATTCCTGTGGTTTTGCCATGGATAATTTTTTCAGTAATTACGCTGGGTATTGGCATTATACTCGGTGGAATGTGGGCTTATGTTTCTCTCACTTTTGGAGGTTTTTGGGCCTGGGACCCTGTAGAAAATGCTTCCTATATACCCTGGGTAACCCTTGTTGCCGCTCTTCATCTGTTGTTAGTGGCACGCCACCGTCAACGGGGGCTCCTGATGGCCTTCGTCTTCACGCTATTGTCTTATATTTTGGTACTTTACGCCAGTTTGCTTACCCGAAGTGGTATCTTGGGAAATACCAGCGTACATGCATTTGGCGAAAATGGATTGCTTTCACAGTTGGTTATTACCCTTTGGGTTTTTGCTCTTTTACCTGCTGTTCTTGTGATTCGTCGATACCAAGATATAAAAACGGATGTACCTGAGAATTATCGTTCCCGAGAATTCTGGATGGTGCTGGGATCACTCATAATGATTTTAGGGGCTTTTCAAGTAGCTTTTGTTACCAGCATCCCGGTTTGGAATAAAATATTTGGCCTAAATATGGCTCCCCCTTCGGACCCTGTAGCCTATTACAATGGTTGGCAAATGCCCTTTGCCATTGTCATGGCATTGCTGATGGGGTTGGCATCATTTCTTACCTACCGACAAAGCCCGTGGCAAAAGGCTTTGCGGAGATCTTTCATTTTTTTAATTTTCTCAGCCTTCGTCGGAGGCTTGGCATGGGTTCTTCATTTTCCAGATAAACCTTTGTATCTTATTTACTTGATTGCAAGCGTTTTCTTAGTCCTTGTTTCTATTGATGTTACGTACAGGCTTATTCGCAAAGGAATAAATCCTGGCGGCATGTTGGCTCACCTGGGTATAGGTGTATTTTTGACAGGGGTAATGCTTACTTTTGCTAATAGTTCTGTTATTTCTCGCAATACCAGCCGCATGAGCCTTGGCGATGCACAGACCAATGCCGAAAATCAAATCATGTTTAGAGGCGACACAGTGCAAATGGGACCCTACATAGCCATGTATTCTGACAGGATAGAGGTAGGCCGTCAGGTTTATTACACCCTCGATTTTTATACACAGGCTGAAGGAAAGCTGAACAAGGCCTTCACAGTGAAGCCGTCGGTGAATCGTAATGAAAAAATGGGTTATGTGTATAATCCTTCTACGCACCACATGCTTCTGAAAGATGTTTATACCTATATTTCTTTTGCTCAAGATGAACCTGGATTTTTCAGTCTTGCCAAAGAATCTATCCTCGCATTAAAGGATACCTTGAGGCTGAAGGAATATAAATTGGTATTGGACAGTATTGCCGTGGAAAGCCCTGATCCTAACGTTGATCCTGAAAATGTCAATCTCTTGGCTTTTTTCAAACTTTTTGATGAGTCCGACAATTTTATAGATTCAGCGGGTGCGGCCTACATAATTAGTAATGGTATTGTCAATCATTTGGATGGTCATTTTAAGAAAGCCAAGGTGGTAGTGTCTTTTACAGGCGTTTCTGATCAACCCGGTTCCATCATCCTATCTGCTTGGAAGGATAGACCCGATTTTATTGTGGTGAAAGTAGTTTTAAATCCTTACATCAACTTAGTATGGCTAGGTGCTTTGCTTACTTTTATAGGCCTTATATTTGCATGGAGGAAGCGTTATAAGCAGCTCATACGCAAGTTTGCTTAACTTAGTAGCATTTAAATCATTAAACGTATGGAAATTATTGAAACTTCGATCCCAGGATTGCTAATCATCAAACCACAAGTTTTTGAGGATGAAAGGGGCTATTTTTTTGAATCATACAACCGGCAGAAGTTTCAGCAAGCTGGTATTCAAGTAGAGTTTATGCAGGACAATGAATCCAAATCGCAAAAAGGCGTGTTGCGTGGGCTACATTTTCAACGGCCACCCTATGCCCAGGGTAAGTTAGTTCGGGTAATGAAGGGAAGAGTGCTGGATGTAGCGGTTGACCTTCGCAAAAGCTCGCCCACCTTTGGAAAATGGGAATCCATTGAACTGAGTGACGCGAATAAGTTTATGTATTGGATACCCGCCGGCCTGGCCCACGGTTTTTTAACCCTCGAAGAGGGGACAGTTTTCTTCTACAAATGTACCCAGGTATACAATCGGGAGTCGGAAGGAAGTATACGATGGAACGACCCCGACCTTAATATTGATTGGAAGCTTGAGGGTGAACCCATCCTTTCGGCCAAGGATACAATAGCCCCACTCTTTAAAGATTTTGATTCTCCTTTTATTTTTGAGCCCTAATGAAGGAGAAACAATTATTATTTCATATTTATACGCCAGCCCATTGGGCTGGTTTTTGTTTAATCGGCTAAATGCTATTGTTCAACAAATAATGTAATTTATTTAAATTTTAAATAACATAATAACTATTGGATTGGTAGCTATTTATGATTGATTAGTAAAATTAGTCTCTATAAAAATTTAACAAATCAAGGGTGAAATGTAACAAAAGCCATAAAACTAAAGCGAGGAGAATTAAGAACAGGATATTTTTGCAATATATTCAAATATTAGAATAGGAAAATAGGCAAGAGCATAATTGTTTCAATTTTAAACGAATACCAATGAAAACAAGGAGGGAATTTATTAAAATTTCTGCATTGGGCTTAGGGGGAGTGGCTGCGTTGGGCAGTCTATCTCCGCTGACCCAGGGGGCCTCAGCGGTGGAGAAGCTGCTAGGCCTCACTAGGAACAAAGCCCGTATTGTAAAGCGTGTCCCTTCGTATTGTGAAGTGTGTTTTTGGAAATGTGCCCTGTGGGCTGATGTGGAGGAAAGCGGGAGGGTTGTAAAATTGACAGGCAACCCAGAAGATCCGCATTGCAATGGGAGGCTCTGCCCTAGGGGGACCGGAGGTATCGGCATGCTTTACGATGAAGATCGTCTCAAAAAACCCTTAATTCGCGAACAGGGGGAAAAAGGCCAAACCTTTCGAGAAGCTACCTGGGAAGAAGCGCTTGATAGAGTAGCGCAAAAGCTTAAAGAAACTATCGATAAGTATGGGGCTGAAAGCATTGCCTTGTTCAACCATGGTTCACCAGGACATCACTTGGGTCACTTGCTCAAGGCGTTGGGATCAGAAAATATCACTGCACCCAGTTATGCGCAATGCCGTGGGCCTCGCGAAGTGGGGTTTGAGTTTACTTTTGGAACCGGTGTGGGTTCGCCTGAACCCACCGACATCCGAGATACCCGATGCCTGGTGCTTCTTGGTTCGCACATTGGCGAAAATATGCACAACGGCCAGATTCAGGAAATGTCGGAAGCCATCGATCGGGGTGCAACCCTTATTACCGTTGACCCTCGCTTTTCTACGGCAGCCAGCAAATCAAAATATTGGCTTCCCATCAAACCTTCAACCGACATTGCTTTGCTACTGGCCTGGATGAATGTGCTGATTAATGAAGAAATTTACGATAAGAACTTTGTAGAAAAATACACCACTGGCTTTGACAAACTGAAATCATACATTCAACCTTATACGCCAGAATGGGCTTACGGAATCACCACCCTTGAACCTGAGCTGATTCGCAAAGCGGCTCGAGAAATGGCTTCGGCCACACCAGCCGTCATTGTTCATCCAGGAAGGCATGTAACCTGGTATGGCGACGATACACAGCGCGCACGGGCGGTGGCTATACTTAATGCCCTGCTGGGAAATTGGGGACGCAGAGGTGGTTTTTATTTCAAAGAAGCCCAGCCTGTGCCTGAATACCCTATACCTGAATACCCTAAACCCCGATGGGGTTGGAAAGATATAACCCTGGATAAATTTCCGGCAGCTCGCCTTTCGGTTTCTAATGCTTTAGTCGATGCATCCATCGAAACCGAAAATGCACCAGCAAAAATAAAAGCCTGGATAGTGGCAGGGACCAATCTTCCTCTAACCATTCCCCAGAAAGAAAACCTCGAAAAAGCCTTTCAAAGCTTGGATTTTCTGGTAGTAGTCGACACCATGCCCATGGAAATCACGGGCTATGCTGATGTAGTATTACCCGAATGTACTTACCTTGAGCGCGATGATGATATCCGCAACGAACCTCATCGTGAACTTAATATAGCGGTTCGCTTGGCCGCCATGGAGCCCATGTACGAAACCAAACCGGCCTGGTGGATTGCCCGTGAATTGGGCCTGCGTATGGGCCTCGAAAAATATTTCCCCTGGAAAGAATACAGAGAAGTGATTGAATGGCAACTTAATCAGCTGGGTACTTCCATTGAAGAAATGCAGAGGTTGGGGGTTAAAAAATTTGAAGGACGAAAGACTTCGCTCTATGCCGATAATCCTGCCGATTACCAGTTTAAGACCCCCAGTGGTAAAATTGAACTTTACAGTGAACAACTGGAATCCATGGGCTTTGATCCGATTCCTAAATTCACCCAGCACCCTGAACCTCCAGAGGGTTTTTACAGGCTCATATACGGTAGAGCGCCCATGCATACCTTTAGTCGCACAGCCAACAACCCGTATCTGGTTGATTTAATGAAAGAAAATAGCGTATGGGTCAACCCTCGCGTGGCAGCCTTATGGGGATTGAAGAATGGGCAATACGTTTGGTTGAAAAACCAGGACGGGGTAATAT
>CALJNV010000158.1 GCA_937981455.1 uncultured Bacteroidales bacterium
TATGCTTTTTACAATCCCGAGAATTAAAGGCGCAAGGCTGGAGAATAAATGAGATGGAAGTGATGATCTATTTGGAGAATCGAGTCCAGGTAGAATGGTTGCATAAACAAAGATGGAGCTACGATCAACCCTCTTGCATTCCTGGAAAGACAAGAGCATATCTCGTTCCAGAAGAATTAGAAGAATTAAAAAAAGCCGGTTTACACTTTGAAATTACCATTCCCAATCTCAACGAATATTTCAAAGATTTTTGGAATGCCCAAGTTCCTTCTGGTTATTACACTTATCAGGAAATCATCAATATAGCCGACAGCTTGGTGACAGTTTATCCCTCCATTTGTCAGAAGATACTCATCGGACAATCTGTTCAGGGACGCCAACTTGCGGTGTTGAAAATCAGCGATAATGTTACAGATAATGAAGCCGAACCGGAGATATTTTTTGAAGCAGGGATTCATGGAGACGAGATTGGAACGGTTGAAAATATCATTCGCTTTGCCCGCGATTTATGCAGAGGATATGGAAGCAATACCCAGATAACCAATTTAGTAAACACGCGGGAAATTTTTCTTTTGTTAATGGTCAATCCCGATGGCCGTGAGGCTATGAGCCGTTACAATGCGCATTACGTAGACATTAATCGCGACGGTGGCTATATGTGGAACGGTGAAGGAAATAGCACAGGGGCCTGGTCGCAGGTTGAAACCAAGGCAATACGTAACTTTCTCAATTCAAGACATTTTGTTGTTTTTACCGATTATCACAGCGGCACGGAGTTTATCTCATATCCCTGGAGTTACCGACCCGATCCTACCCCCGATCAGCCACATATCCATCACCTTGCAGGAATCTACGCCAACAATAGTGGATATTCCAATATCCCTTACGCAGCGGGTTATGCAGGGATGTATCCCATCAACGGAAGTACAAAAGATTTCAATTATGGAATGTGGGGAAGTGTAGCATGGAGCATAGAAATTTCAAATAGCAAACAACCCCCTGCCTCGCAGATTTATTATTACTACAATAAAAATAAACCTGCCATGCTTGCGCTCATTCAGTATGCCGGGTATGGGATAAGCGGAACAATCTATGATTCGATCACCGGAGCCCCTGTAGCAGCACGTATACGGATTAATGGCAGCATACCTCTCTACAATGATCCAGAGGTAGGTGATTTTCAAAAATATGTCGTTCCAGGAACCTATACCATCGAGGTTTCAGCCAATGGTTATCAAACGAAAACTCTCACAGGTATTGTAGTAACTGCATACAATACAGCCCAGCTGGATATAGCCCTTAGCCCTGCCCAGGGACGCTTTGCGCATAAAGTAATGGGCAGCTATATACCTGGAAATAATTTCGATGATGAAGGGTATACCTGGGCAGCCCTGGGAGCACCTGACAATGTCAATTATTCGTTGGGTAAAAATGGGTGGATCATTCTCGATATGCTCGATACCCTTTACAATGGAAACGGTAACGATTTCACCGTTTTCGAGGGTGATAATTCACCAGAAGCTTACACAGTATATGCAAGTCTCTCTGTCGATGGCCCCTGGAAGCTGGTCGGCTCAGCCAATGGAACGCACGATTTCGATTTAGGATCTGCCTCTTTAAATAAAGCGAGATTTTTGAAAATTCAGGATAACGGATTAGGTTCAGCTGCCGGGAGCAATGCGGGCTTCGATTTGGATGCAGTGAAAATTTTATATACGCCGGTCAACGCTAACTTTGTGGCTTCCAATACCCTGCCATGCATAGGTACAGGAGTTAATTTTTCGGATGCCTCGGCAGGAAGTCCCACGTCGTGGCAATGGTATTTTCCGGGCGGTATTCCTGCATCTTCCACCCTTCAAAATCCCCAGGGCATTGTATACAATACACCAGGAGCCTATGACGTTACCCTTACGGTGAGTGATGGAACCACCACCTCCACCCTTACCCGACATAGCTTTATTCTATCTTTTGGCAATCCAGCCCCCCCCGCCCAGCCCTCAGGGGATAGTGCTTTCTGTCAGGGACTGCTGCAATCGGTTTACATAACCTACGGAGCTCCCAATGCCACCGACTTTGAATGGGACTTATCCCCTATTGAAGCCGGCACACTGAATGCTGTTTGGACACTGGGAACCGTTACCTGGAATCCCCAATTTCAAGGCACTGCTTTTCTTAAGGTAAGGCAGCACACCAGTTGCGGTACAAGCAATTGGTCACCCTTACGAAATGTTGAGATAGGCTATCAGCCCATCGTAAATCTAGGCAACGATACCTTGGTACCGGCCTTCGCTCAAATACTCCTCGATGCGGGTAATCCAGGTTGCACCTATCTATGGAATTCAGGAGATACTACCCAGACCCTTTTGGCCGATACTTCCGGTTTTGGAGCTGGAACCCGCATTTATACTGTCAACGTAACCTCTTCCAGTGGATGCCATGCATCGGATACGATTGCTATTCATTTTAGTCTCGAGGCAGGCCTGGAATCCGATGCATCCGTATACTGCACGCTGTATCCCAATCCAGCTAAGCAACATATCGTTTTAAATTGTTCTGCGCCTGCCCTGCTACAAATCTATACTCCCCAGGGTACTTTGTTAGACGAACTCAAACTTTATAACTCACCCATGGTATGGAATGCTCCGCACGGCAGCTCAGGCCTTTATTTATTCCTCATCCACACCCAAAACAAAGTCTTCGTTCGAAAAGTTCTCTTTCAACCTTAACATAGATTCACCCGAAAAACATGATCTGGTAGCACACATATAAAAAACCCGGATGAACTCCGGGCTTTGCTTGATGTATGACATTGCTGCTGCAGGGATACTTGTTAACCTGTCTTTTATAATTTGACCATTCTGGCGCGGGAAAGGTTGTTTCCTTGACGAATTAAAATATTATAGGTGCCTGCAGGAAGGTGGCTTACGTCTATAGCCTGCCCAATCCACTGAACTTGTGTCATCAATTGACCTGTGTTGGAAAAAATCTGAATATCTGCCCTTGAGTCATTTAATCCTTGCAAAACCAATCGATCAGTTACGGGATTGGGAGACACTGTAATGGAACGTAAAGCATAAGTCTTATCAGCTGTGCCTGTAAGCACGGTATTAAAAGTACCTTTGGAAATAGGTTCAGTAGTCCATCCTGTCCCTGTCCAGCCGTATACAAACATCGATTGAGGCAAACCCTTTCCGTAAATATAAATCGTGCTATCATTTAAAACCCATCCATTGTTATAGTTGTAGGTAACTATGGTTTGCAAATTTCCAGCGGCATCGTAGGTAAAAATACCCTTTTCGGTAGGTACCAGGTTATTCAAATCATCAAGTTCATGAATAACATGCCGAATAACGTTAGATGCAGGATAGTACAAACTGTCTCGATGTTCTTCTTCAAAGGCATTAAGATTTTCGTCCCAGGTAAACCAGCGAATGCATTCGACTTGGCCTGCTGAATTATAAAAATATAGATATTTGAGCCAATTTTGGAACATACCCATAAAACCATTCTGGTATAATGCCTCGCTTATTTTACCTTGTGCATTGTAAGTCATGCGAATACGATATTCGAAAGCAAAGGCACCAGGATTGGTGCTCACCACACTTCGACGAATGATTTTTCCGTTATTGTAAATCATCGAATCGTAGAACGGGGTAACAAGAAGCATATTGTCGACATACATAGAATCGAGGCCTGTGATGGCTCCGTAATTTCCATTGGACAAATAGTTAATGTTGCGATGCGTTTTGTTTTCCATTTCCTCACCCTGCATGGAATGAGAATGGATCATTGTAGGGCGTCCCTGCGCATCGTATGAAAGATTCGCTTCGTAGAACATCTCTGTTACCCACTGATTCGTGTTTGGGTCCCACGTAAAATTTTTGTGGTTGGTAAAAAATCCATGTACATCTTTGGTTACGAGCCACCATTCGTCATTTACCCACGTATTACCCTGTTTTACTTGAGTAATAAGTTCTCCGTTCATATTATTGAGAAATTGGAACGAAGGCCAGTAATTAGATGGAAATGTAGGAGGATCAACCAGTTGATCGAAGAAGAGATTCAAAAGCTGAGCTTTTAACGAAGAAACCAGCATCAAGCCAAAAAAGATAGAAATGTAAATTTTTCTCATACAAACAAAATTTAATTAAATTCATATTTATTCAAACAAGCCCTAATAAAAAAAAGTTTAGTCTTTATAATTAATTAACAAATAGTTAGCTTAAAATTATTTTAATAACGATTATTAGGTATAAAATTTACCAATCAAACGGTATAATATTGAGAAAGGGATGACTGGATTTTTTGGAAGGTCAAAACTGGGCCGGTTTTGTGTCTAAACGTGTATTTTAAGGTTATTACATACTGTCTCACAGGACGCAAATGCTTGATAAACATTTTCGGACTTTCCAACAACATATACCTGAAAAGCTTCATCTCGTGATGGTTAAAGAATAACTTGCAAAACAAAGAAATAACAAAAATAGAATGAATGTAAACCTGTACTATCTTTAAGGGTAAATGGTATCCATCCGAGAGGAGTCAAGGGGGATTTAATCTAGTGATGCACAATGTATGCAGACAAAAAACCGGCTACCAAGGGGAGTCCATGGGATGCAATATAACTTTTGATAATTTGATGGATGCAGATTAGCGCATTATACAATAAACTTTTTACCTTTGCCCCGCAAAAGCAAACAGCAAAAATTAACAAGCACAGCATGACAATCCATCAAGAAGTAGCCAGGAAAATTGCTGAAAACCTGCTTCAGATCAAGGCTATTAAACTGAATCCCGCGCAACCCTTTACTTGGGCTTCTGGGTGGAAATCACCCATTTACTGTGACAACAGAGTTACATTGAGTTACCCCAAAATTCGCACTTTCATTCGTCAGGAATTTACCCGCATCATCAATGAAGAGTTTGGGATACCCGATGTTGTAGCCGGGGTAGCCACCGGAGGAATTCCCCAAGGCATTTTGGTAGCCCAGGATCTGGGTGTTCCCTTTGTGTATGTGAGGCAATCAGAAAAAGCGCACGGATTGGGCAACCTGATAGAGGGTGTTGTGGAAGCCGGCCAATCGGTGATAGTGGTAGAAGATTTAATAAGCACCGGTGGGAGCAGCCTCAAGGCAGTTGAAGCGCTTCGCCATGCGGGCTGCAGGATAAAAGGGATGGTGGCAATATTTACCTATAAATTTCCTCAGGCTGAGAAGGCTTTTCAGGAGGCCCAGGTCCGACTCATTACCCTTTCGGACTATGATACCCTGATAGATACAGCCCTGGCTCAAAATTATATTCAACAAAAAGATATAGAGTCGTTAGTAGCCTGGCGCCGTGATCCTGCAAATTGGGGAAAATAAGCATGGAAGTAAAAAGCACCCCACAGCTGGTCCATATACCCATGGCTGCACTTCATGCGCAGCTAACTGATTTTCATCATTTCGGGCATTCATTACCCCCTCAGGTTATTAATTACCGTGTAGAAGGTGATACCTGTTCTTTTACCTTTCAGGGCTTGGCCGAC